>NZ_LXHX01000120.1:0-96111 GCF_001649495.1 Emticicia sp. MM
GATACATTTGAGCATATCTTCACTGTAGGTTCTGACCAAGAGTGTACAATTATCTCTAAAAACGACAAACAAGCTACGCTTGAGCTTCCATACGGTATCGAAGGATACGCTTTATTGAAGCACTTAGCGAAAGCTGACGGTTCAGTAGCTGAAGTTGGTGAGAAATTGACATTCCAAGTATTGGAATTCCACAAAGAAGAGAAGAAAATCATGCTTTCTCACTCAAAAACTTGGGAAGCTCCAAAAGAAGAAGTGAAAGAAGCTAAGAAAAAAGGTGGAAAAGAAGTAGCTGCATCAGCTCCTGAAGAAAAATCAACTCTTGGTGACCTTTCAGCTCTTTCAGCATTGAAAGATGCAATGGTAGAAGGTGAGAAAAAGAAACTTTCTAAGAAGAAAGATTCTGAAGAGTAATTAGCTATCATTTCTCGAAAGAGATAATATATCTTAGGCCGTAGTAACTTTCGTTACTACGGCTTTTTTGTTGATACGTTTTAAATCAACCCTTTTAATTCTTAGCCACTTTACCCATTTTTACTTCAACCGAAAAATCAAATATGATTAATTTTATTCACCTCTTTTTTCTATTTGATATTTTAAAGCAATTTCAATTTTAAAAACTATTTTGACAGTTTTTTTTATAAAAAAATCACTTACTTGCATGTCAACTCAATCCATCTAAAGAACTGGGGTACTATGAAAATACAATTTTTTGGAGCTGCACAGCGGGTAACTGGCAGCAAACACCTTATTACAACCAACAGAGGCACTAAGGTATTACTAGATTGTGGCCTTTTTCAAGGTATTGGCACAACAGAACTCAACCTTCAATTTGGCTTTGACCCCAAAGAGGTAGATTTTCTCATTTTAAGCCATGCACATATTGACCATACTGGCCTCGTACCAAGATTAGTCAGAAAAGGCTTCAAAGGCACTATCTACTGCACGCCCGCAACCAAAGATTTGTGCGAGATAATGTTATTGGACTCGGCACATATTCAAGAGAAAGACCTTGAACGCATCAATCAACGACGAATCAAACGTGACCAAGCACCATTTGAAGTGCTCTATGAAGAAGCAGATGTTGAAGAAGCCTTAAAACTATTCAAAACAGTTGATTATCATACTCCTTTTTATATAGAAGAAGGTCTAAGAGTAGAGTTTTATGATGCTGGGCACCTATTAGGTAGTGCAGGTATCTATCTAACATTCGAAGACCCTCATCATGATAAAACTCTTTTCTTCACTGGTGATATTGGTCGACCTGACGATAAGATTCTACGAAGCCCTGAACCTTTTCCTCAGGCCGATTATATAATTTGTGAATCGACTTATGGTAGTAGAACCCATGAATCAGAGATTGATGTGAAATCACATCTGCTCAAAATTGTTTATAAAACATGTATCGAGAAGCGAGGAAAACTTCTAATTCCTGCTTTTTCGGTTGATAGAACACAAGAATTAATTTATGCCCTTGACCAATTGGCTCACGAAGGTCTTTTGCCTAAAATTCCCGTGTATATAGATAGTCCCTTATCGGTAAAAGCTACTATGGTTATGAAAAATAATGAGGAGTGTTTTAATCCAGAAATATTAGCCTACATTAAGCATGATGGAGATGCCTTTGCCTTTGAAAACTTACACTACATAAGTGATGTCATGGACTCAAAGGCTTTGAATGATAGTAAAGAACCATGTATTATTATTTCGGCATCAGGAATGGCAGAAGCTGGACGAATAAAACACCATATCAAAAATAATATTGAGAAACCCTCAACCACAATCCTTATGGTCGGGTACTGTTCACCCGGAAGCTTAGGTGCTATTTTAAAAACCCGACCGCCAGAGGTAAGAATTTTCGGTGAAACTTTTAAGGTTAGAGCAGATATCCAAATAATGGATTCATTTTCAGCTCACGCTGATTATAAAGAAATGATGAAACATCTTTCTTGCCAAGACACTTCAAAAGTGAAAAAACTTTTCTTAGTACATGGCGAAATAGATACGCAGTTAATATTTAAAAATCATCTACAAAAAATTGGTTTTGAAAATATCCAAATTCCTGCACAAGGCGATAGTGTAGAATTATAAGAGATGCTTTATTAAAATATAAAATTAAAAAGAAACCACAGTTTAGTGTTTAAGAATTTAGTTTTTGAGTAAACCATTTGTATTTTTGCCACAAAATTAAGTATTTGCCTCAAATACAAATTCTACTCAAAAACTCCCTCTTAGGGGCGGGGGAGCGATTTTCAAATGAAAATAGCTATTCACGGCCGAAAATTTAGCGTTGATTCTGTTAATTACATTCAACAGGTCTTTGATGGGCTACAACAACATAAGATAGATATTCAGGTTTCAGATACTTTCAAACGAATTTTATTACAGTCTGGTATTCGTGTAGATAGCAAGGCTATTTATGCTAGCCCTGATGAAATCTTTGATGCAGACCTTGCTTTTAGTCTTGGCGGTGATGGAACTTTTCTCGAAACACTTGCACATGTTGGTAAGCGAGAGATTCCAATTCTTGGTTTCAATTTTGGCCGATTGGGCTTCTTGGCTTCTATTGCTCCTGAAAAAATTCAACGAACAATCTACCAACTCATTAATGGCTATTATAGTATCGATGAGCGAACCATGATTTCGGCAGAATCTCAGTCAGAACTTTTTGAGGAAGGCACGAATTTTGCCCTCAATGAAATAGCTATTTCAAAGACAGATACCTCCTCAATGATTGTAGTTCACGCCTACATCAATGGTGAGTTTTTAAACACTTATTGGGCAGATGGCTTGATGGTTGCCACTGCTACTGGCTCGACAGGCTATTCGCTCAGTTGTGGGGGGCCGTTGGTTATGCCCCACTCGGCCAACTTTATTATTACACCTATTTGTCCGCATAATTTGTTTGTACGGCCAATGATTGTCTCCGATGATAGTGTGATTTCTTTAAAAGTAGAAAGTAGAAGTAATAACTTTTTAGCTTCGATGGATTCCAGAGCAAAAATCATTGGCACCGACGATGAAGCCACCATCACCATAAAGAAAGAAAACTTTAAAGCTAAGATGGTGAAAATGGAAGGCGATGATTTTCTGAGTACTTTAAGAAATAAACTAAAATGGGGTATAGACTCCAGAAACTAACAATATTTTATTTTAAGATTACGTTAAATAATTTGACAAACCTTACTAATACCGTATGAAATTGTTAAAACCTAAGAGATTAATGTATAGTATCCTATTGTGTTTTTCGGTAGTGATTTTATTCACACAAGAAAATTTCGCACAATCAGGTATTTTTAGTAAGAAAAATAAACTTAATCAATATTCTACTGTTGGTATCGGAGGAGGAACTTCGCACTATTTTGGAGATTTATCGCCCTATGGATACTTTTATTATGGTCTAATCACCAACGTACGTTGGAATGCTACCATCAATTATACACGTCAATTCTCATCACAAGTTGGCGTTCGTGCCTCTTTCTCATGGGTAAGAATCTTAGGTGATGATTATACTTATTCACAGCATAATCTTGCAAAATTCTATCAGCCTTTTTTGCGTAACCTACATTTCAGAAATGATATAAAAGAATTTACGCTTACGGGTGTGTATAATCTTTTACCACAATATAGCAAAGGCCCTCAGGGTAGAAGTGCCCTTATGCCTTATGCATTTTTAGGTTTGGGTTTCTATGGGCATGCTCCTAAGGCTAAAGTAGAAGACCCTGCGAATCCTGGGGTTGTTAAGTGGACTACCTTAAAAGACAAACAAACTTCAGGGCAGGGTGTTAGCCCCAATGCTCCAAAAACATATTCTTTAATTCAGCCCGTTGTGCCTGTTGGTTTAGGTTTAAAAGTAAAAATCAATGAAAAATTTGATTTGAACTTCGAAGGCGGGCTAAGAATTACACCTTTCGATTATTTAGATGACGTGGGTAAAGCTCCTTTTCCAGACCTAACCACACTTGCTGGTGTATCTCCACTAGGGGCTATTCTATCGAACCGAGCAGGCGAGGACTTTACTGCCCGTACGGGGGCAAATCGTATAGCTGATTTTCAATATGTTTCTACCAATATCCTATTCCGTACGCCAGCAGGTACGCCATCTTCAGATGGTATAGCTGCATTTGGATACCCTAATTATGATAGAGGAACTGGCCGCTGGGATTCTTATTTTGTCACACAAATTACCCTTAGCTACGTTATTACTAGCCAAATAAAATGCCCGCCTATTAAATAACACTACTTTAATATTTTAAATTTAAGTATTAAACTAATCCTTAATGATTATTTATAAGTTGGTAATAAGTAGAATTTTATGGGTGGGAATTCTATTAATATTGTCACTCAACCTATTGGCACAAAAATGGGAAGTTGGAGGAAGTATTGGTGTAAATCAATATAAAGGAGATGTCGTACCTAAATTTAAGCCATTGATTGCTCGTCCTGCAGGAAGTGGGTTTGTAAGAATGAATCTCAGTCGAGCAGTATCAATTAAAGCTCAGGCTATGTATGGTAGTGTTATAGGAGATGACCGATTCATGAGCTCAGACCCTTATCATCAAGCACGTGAATACCATTTTAAGGCTGATCTGGCCGAAGGAAGTGCACAAATTGAATACAATTTCTTGAATTTTCGTACTAACGCTTCGCGAATTGTCAATAACTGGACCCCCTACGTATTTGGAGGCTACGGAGCTACTTATATTCAATCAAAGGCTTTTTTGAAAACTGATATTAATCCAACCGTTTTTACGCCTTATAGCACTCGAAAAGCTGAACAAGTCGCAATTTTAGGTATTGGTTTTAAAAAGCAGTGGAAAGATAGATGGAATTGGGGTGTAGAATTTGGAGCAAGACATACCACTAGCGATTATATTGATAATCTTGGTTATTCTGACGGGAAGTTTCAAATTCTTCTTCCTGCTGGTGTCGTTCCAAGCAACCCTAAATTTCAGTATTTACTAAAATACCAAATTCCAGGCACTAAGGCAAAAGACATTTATTACTACACCAATTTTTCAATTAGCTACATAATTTACAAAGTTTATTGTCCAAGACCTCGCAGATAAGCGTTTTTTGTACAAATACAAGGGCTTAGATAAAGTTTTTTAGATTAGTATCTTCATAATCAACTACAAATCAATAAAATCTTAACAAACAACATACTTTTTTCCTACCTTTGCAGTCCTTTTTGCACATTTTACACAGGTGTGTGTTGATATTTGTAAATGATAATTGATTTACCAGTGAAAGAAAACATTGATTTGGGCAATTTGCCATCTCATATAGCCGTTATAATGGATGGCAACGGTCGTTGGGCAAAACAACAGGGTGCTTTACGTATTTTTGGGCATCATCATGGCGTAAAATCTGTTCGCGATACCGTAGAAGCATGCGTAGAATTAGGCATTAAGTATTTAACTCTTTATACTTTTTCTACCGAAAACTGGAATCGTCCCAAACTTGAAGTAGATGGTATCATGCAACTTCTAGTAAAAACTATTGGTGAAGAAGTACCAGATTTACACAAAAACAATGTAAGGCTTAAAACCATTGGTGAATTTAGTTCTTTACCTAAATCAGCACGTAAGAAATTAGAGGATTCGATTGAGCTTACTAAAAATAATACTGGTCTGACGCTTATTTTGGCATTAAGCTACAGTGGAAAATGGGAGATTGTACAAGCAACCAAGCAACTTGCAGCAAGAGTAAAGGCTGGAGAATTAGCCGTTGAACAAATTACGGAAGAGGCATTTGCCAAATGTTTAGCAACTGAAGATGCCCCCGATGTAGATTTAATGATTCGTACTGGTGGAGACCACCGTATTAGTAATTATCTACTTTGGCAATTAGCTTATGCCGAATTATATTTTATCGACGATTTGTTTTGGCCAGAATTCCGTAAACAGCATCTTTTTGAAGCAGTTGCCTCTTATCAACAAAGAGAGCGTAGATTTGGTAAAACAAGCGAACAAATAAAGTAACAATTATACTCTATAACTAACATAACCCGATTAACCCAAGCCCCAAAAATGGCTTGTTCGTTAAACTGACTATTTTGATATTCTAAATATATTATGCGTATCCTGAAGTTACTTTCCTTTTTTGTTTTATCACTCATTACTACAAATCTTATGGCTCAGTTTCCACTGGGTCTTGGTCGTAAATATGACCAGCCGAAAGAAGCAGCCATAAGTTATGAGCGTCCGAAAGAGTACGTTATCTCAAAAATTACTGTTAGCGGTGTAAAGTTTTTAGACCCTAATACCCTTATTTCTGTTTCGGGTCTAAATGTCAATGACAAGGTTAGTATTCCTGGCGAACGGATTAGTACAGCTATTCGCAGATTAATGGAACAAGGTATTATTGAAGATGTATCTATCAATGTTACTAAAATCGAAGTCGATAAAGTTGAATTGGACATCCATCTACGAGAACGCCCTCGTTTGAATAAGTTTGTGTTTAAGGGTATCCGAAAAGGAGAAATTGATGGAGTAAGTGAAAAAGTAAAAACCAATAAAGGGAAGGTAATTACTGATGCATTAATCAAGAATATCCAACTTACTATTAAGCGTATTTACATAGAAAAGGGCTTTTTGAATACAACTGTTCAGATTAAGCAGGTTTCTGATACCATCAGAGCCAATAATGCTGCCCTAATGGTATATATTGATAAAAAGAAAAAGGTAAAAATCGAAGATATTCAGTTGAATGGTGTCAAAGAAATGCCTGATTACAAAGTTCTTTCTAAAATGAAAGCAACTAAAATCAAAGCACCACTTCGTATTTTTACTCCTTCAAAATTTATTCCTAAAAAGTTTGAAGAAGATAAGCAAAAGCTTGTTGAATACTATAATAAAAAAGGTTATCGTGATGCTCAAGTTACTTCTGATTCAACCATCACATTACCTAATGGAAATATCAAATTAGTTTTGAATGTCAACGAAGGAAATCGTTTTTATTATAGAAACATCACTTGGACAGGTAATTACCTTCGTAAAACCAAGGATTTAGAAACTATTTTAGCCATCAAAAAAGGTGATGTCTATAATCCTGAAGAATTAAATAAAAAAATTAATGGTATTCCACAAGGCGACGTAAGCTCTGCCTATATGGACGATGGTTATTTATTCTTCCAATGTGAGCCCGTAGAAGTGGCTGTCGATGGTGACTCTATTGATATTGAGATGCGTATCCGTGAAGGTAAACAAGCTACCATAAACCGCATTATCTTAAACGGAAATACCAAAACCAGCGACCACGTAGTAATGCGTGAATTATTGACTCGTCCTGGACAAAAATTCAGTAAAACTGACCTCATCGAAACGCAACAAACGCTTTCGAGATTAGGATATTTCGACCCACAAAAAATCGAACCAAAACCAATTCCACAAGCCGATGGTACAGTGGATATTGAATATAATGTAGAAGAAAAACCAAGCGATAATATCGAGCTCTCAGGAGGTTGGGGAGGTTTACAAGGTTTTGTAGGTACTTTTGGGGTTGTATTTAATAACTTTTCGGCAAGAAATATTGGAAATTTAGATAAATGGAAACCACTTCCTGCGGGCGATGGACAACGTCTAGCCTTACGTTTGCAAGCTAGTGGACGTTTCTACCAAACCTACTCACTCTCTTTTACTGAACCGTGGTTAGGTGGTAAAAAACCAAATTCATTTGCTGTAAGTATTTTCCATACTTCATCTGATAATAGAGGTTACCAAAGAGCTTTAGAACGCCAATATGGTTCGGCTTATGCCTCACTCTATGGTGGAAGTGCAGGTATTTACTCGGGGTATTTCAAAAACACTGGGGGTTCTATTACCTACGGAAAACGCCTCAATTGGCCTGACCGTAACTTTAGTTTCAATGCTTCATTATCTTACCAAAGATATAATGTTGATAACAGTTACTTCATCCCAGGTTTCCAAAAAGGTGTAGCTAACGACCTCTCAATGGCTTTTGTAGTATCAAGATATAGCTTAGATAACCCACAGTTTACGCGTTCGGGTTCTCAGTTTACATTGAGTGCCACTTTCAACCCACCATACTCTTTGTTTAGAGACGCTCCAGTAGTCGACAAATTTAAATGGGTAGAAGGCCACAAATGGATGTTCGATGGCGACTGGTACGTGCCAGTTGTTGGAAAGCTAGTCTTGCATGCGAAAGCAAATATGGGCTTCTTGGGTAAATATAGTGCTAAATCAGACTTCAGTCCGTTTGGTCGCTTTATCTTAGGGGGTGCGGGTATGGGTATGCAAAATGCCTATAACGTTGGTGCAGATTTGATTGGTCTAAGAGGCTATGATGAAGGTGTTGTACACGAATTATCATTGGCTGAAGCTGAAAAGTTACGTACAAGCGATGGAACTGTAACACTCAGCCGTATGGGTGGAATTGTGTATAGCAAGTATGCTACCGAGCTTCGTTACCCAGTATCACTTAATCCACAAGCAACTATCTTTATCTTGGGCTTTGCCGAAGCGGGTAATAGTTGGGGGAGTTATAAAGATTTCAACCCATTCAAATTACGTCGTACAGCAGGGGTTGGAGCCAGAATCTTTATGCCAGCATTTGGTATGATTGGTCTTGACTTTGGTAAAGGTTTTGACCCAATTCCGGGTATTACGAATCGCGGTTTGAAATCGTTTACGTTTAGTATTGGTCAGCAAATTCGATAAAAATACACCATTAATAGTTATTTGTTAAAATCTGTTAATGATGTAATAATTAAATATATTTTGTGCGTTTTTAGCTCAGAGTAATCGAAACAGAAATTTAATCTATGCAGCCACTTAATAAAAACATTCAACAATTCACGCATTGAAAATTTATTTTTGAATGAAAAAGACAATATTTTTACTATTTTTGGCTCTTCTTTCAGCACAAAGCTTTGCACAAAAGTTCGGATACATTGATTCTGAATTTATTACAAGCAAGATGCCTGCGTATAAAAAGGCCCAAGAAGATATGGATAAATATTCTGAAAAATGGGTAAATGATATTCAAGGGAAATATGCCGAAATAGAAAAAATGCGTCAACAATTTCAGCAAGAAGAAATTTTGCTAACTGCTGAAATGAAACGTGAGCGGCAGAAAATAATTGATGAAAAAGAAGCAGAATTGAAAGAACTCAATAACAAGGTCTTTGGCATGAACGGAATGATTTTCGCAAAAAAGAAGGAAATCATGAAACCCATACTCGACGATATCAATAAAGCCTGTGAGAAAGTAGCACGTCAGAAACAATTGATGTTTATTTTCGATAAAGCCTCAGATATGAGTATGATTTACACCGACCCACGCCACGATTACACAGATTATGTAATGGAGGCTTTAGGAATTTCACTCAAAGAAGAGAAAACTCAAAATAACCAAGTAACCAAACCAAAAAAATAAGTATAAACAAATGAAGACAAAATTTTTCGCCGCAATTATCACGGCATTTATGTTTGTAAGCATGGCTAATGCCCAAACAACAAAAATCGGATATACAAATGTTGACTATATCCTTAATAACCTTCCGGACGCAAAAGACATCGAAAATAAATTAAAAACTGAAAAAGCTCAATACGATAAACTTTTGCAAGATAAGATTACTGCGTTCCAAACAAAGTATGAAGATTATCAAAAAAATGGAGCTACGATGTCAGCAGTAATCAGAGCTGACCGTGAAAAAGAATTACAAAGTGCTCAAACAGCTATTCAAGAGTTCCAACAAAACTCTGAGTCAGCTTTACAACAAAAACAACAACAATTGTTGGCTCCAGTTTTAGAGAAAATCGACAAAACTGTGAAAGATGTTGCTAAAGAAAATGGCTATGTATATGTATTTAACACTGATGCTGGCCCTGGTACAACTCCAATTCTTTTGGTTGCTCCAGATGCAGATAATATCTCTGATTTAGTATTCAAAAAATTAGGCGTAACTCCTCCTGCAAAAGCAGCGGCTCAAACAACACCAGCAGCTCCAGCAGCAGCACCTAAGAAATAAGCAATATTTTGTTTAGACCATAAAAAAACGCAAGTGAAAATACACTTGCGTTTTTTTATGGTCTAACTTATACTTTAGCTATTCTAGCGTTACGACAAAAATGAGTTTTCCCGAATCCTGAGATAAAAGGGTCTTTTTAAAGTTCAGAACGACCCATGTATTTCTCAAAATATTTTATTTTTTCAACTCTCCATCTACTAATCTCCAAATTTCTAGAGGATTACTTTCTTTTAATTCATCAATCAAAAGACTATCTGGAAAGTTCTGATAACACACTGGGCGAGTAAATCTTGTGATGGCCATTGTTCCAACCGAAGTACTTCTCGAATCTGTTGTTGCAGGGAATGGCCCACCATGCACCATTGCATGAGAAACCTCAACTCCTGTTGGAAAACCATTGATTAGAATCCTACCTACCTTTTGTTCTAAAATTTCAATCAATTCAGCATATTCTTCTAAATCTTCAGGTGTTCCATGAACGGTGGCTGTAAGATGCCCCGTCATACTTTGAGCAGCAGCTAAAATTTCATCCTTTGAATTTGCTTCAACAACTAAACTGGTTGGCCCAAAAATTTCTTCACTTAAATGCGGATTTTGTATAAACTCCTCAATATTAGTATGAAAAAATACAGGCTCAACGGCAGTAAATCCATCAGAAGCCTTTCCAACACCTATTACTTTAGTATAATTTTTTGCATGTTCTATTCCTCTCACATAGGCATCACGAATACCTGATGTAAGCATTACACCACCCTGACTATTACTTGTATGATGTTCGAGCGTTTCAATAAATGCGTCATTTTTTTCAATCAGAAGCATTCCCGGATTAGTACAAAACTGTCCCACGCCAAGTGTCACTGAATTGATGAAGTTTTGGGCAATAGAAGCACCATTCGCTTCAAGTATTCGCGGTAGCACGAATACTGGGTTTACGCTTCCCATTTCAGCATAAACAGGAATTGGCTCTGGTCTAGCAGCAGCAGCATCGAAAAGGGCTTTTCCTCCACGATAAGAACCTGTAAAACCAACGGCCTTTATAGCTGGGTGTGTAACTAATGCTAAACCTATTTCATGTCCATCATCAAATAATAAGGAAAATACGCCATCAGGCATTCCAGTAGCTTCAGCGGCTTTTTGTATCGCTTTACCTACGAGTTCTGAAGTACCTAAATGTGCAGGGTGTGCTTTAAAAATAACGGGGCAACCAGCAGCTAATGCCGAAGCTGTATCGCCGCCTGCCACAGAAAATGCTAAAGGGAAATTACTTGCTCCAAAAACACCCACTACTCCAATAGCACGCTCAACCGAACGAATATCTGGTCGAGGAAGTGGTTGGCGGTCTGGCAATGCAGTATCAATTCTTGCATTCACCCAAGAACCTTCTTTCAATAATTGAGCGAATAATCTAAGTTGACCCGTTGTACGGCCTCTTTCCCCTACTGCACGTCCTTGAGGCAAACCCGATTCAGCAATGTATCGCTCGGTGAGAAGGTCGCCTAAGTTTTCTATTTCTTCTGCAATTTTCTCCAAAAATTCTGCTTTTTTCTTACCCGAAGTCTTTCTATATATTTGAAAAGCCTTCTCTGCCTTTTCGGTAGCAAGATTTAATTCTTGAATGGTGGCTTTGTAGAATAATGGAGCGAGGGTTTCGCCCGTCGCTGGATTAATGGCCCGAATTGCTACAGTACCTTCCGAGAAAGTTTCGAAGCCAATAATATTTCTTCCTGTAATTTGCATTACTCTTTATAATGGTAGTTTATATGGTAAATTTGATAAAATCTTAGGTAAATTATTTCATTTCAACAGTATTGACGAGTGTACCAATACCATCTATTGTAATTTTTACTACATCACCTACTTCGAGTGTAAAATCATCGTGCGGCACTATCCCTGTACCTGTCATTAAAAAACAACCATTAGGAAAGGACATTTCTCTGAATAAATACTCAACCAAATCACTGTGCTTGCGTTTCATTCGATTAATTTCGATGGAATCACTAAACATTGGAATATCAAATCGAAGAATTTCGAGATTTATTTTAGTGTTCTCATCAATTGGTGAATCAAAAACGGCAATCCCCGGCCCAATTGCAGCACTTTTATCGTAAGTTTTTGCTTGAGGTAAATAAAGTGGATTTTCACCCTCAATATCTCTTGAACTCATATCATTCCCTACTGTATAGCCTGAAATTTGTCCTTTCGAATTAATAAATAAAGTCAATTCTGGTTCGGGTACATTCCATTTTGAGTCTTTTCTAATTCTTACTGCTTGACCAGACCCCACTACTCTTTGTGGAGTAGATTTAAAAAATAACTCTGGGCGTTCGGCATCATAAACTCTATCATAAAAATTATCCCCTCCAGCACTCTTCGACTCTTCCATACGAGCGTTACGGCTACGTAGATACGTAACCCCCGACGCCCAAACCTCCTGCGATTGAATCGGAGCCAGTAAACCATTATCAATTAAGGATTTATATTCGGCAGCGGCTGGCAAAAGTTGAATTTCTCGCTGTAGCTCGAAAAACAAGTCTTCTCGATTGATGAATGTGTCCCAATCAGTGTGTCTTGAAATATAATAATACCCTTCGTGTTCGATTACGAATCCTTGTAATGTCTTGTAGATTTTCATTAGGATAAATAATGTGGTTTGCGATACTCAATATTAGACAAAAAGAAACAAAAAAGATATTTTTTAAAGAAAAACTTATGCAAAGTAAGTGAGTCTTGAAATTTTTCAAAAAAATATTTGGATTTATAAATGAAAGTAGATTCATTTGTAATGAAAATGATTCGCATTCAGCGAATATTCGCAATAAGAGAATCTTTATCAATATGATATATACCAGTTTAGTTGTCCTCATCATTATTATTCTACTCGTCTAAACGGGTAGAAGAGGGCTCGCTATGCTTTAAAATAGAAGACCTTCTTCACCCACAGTGAAGAAGGTTTTTTTCTGTAAATATTCTAAGTATTTATAACTACGTTTACAACAAAAGATTAACCAATGGCATCATTAAACAAATTCAGCCGCACCCTTACACAAGAGATTCACAATCCTGCTGCAAAAGCAATGCTTTATGGCGTTGGCTTAACCGATGAAGACATGAACAAACCTCAAATTGGTATCGCAAGTACTGGATATGAGGGAAATACGTGTAATATGCACTTAAATGGTTTGTCAGTACACGTAAAAAAAGGCATTCAAGAAAACGGAATGGTGGGACTAATCTTCCACACAATTGGGGTTTCTGATGGCATGACTAACGGTAATAATGGAATGAGTTTTTCTTTACCAAGCCGCGATATCATTGCCGATTCAATCGAAGATGTTGTACAAGCCCAATGGTATGACGGTGTAATTGCTGTTGTTGGTTGTGATAAAAACATGCCGGGTGCTATGATGGCTATTGCTCGCCTCAATCGCCCAGCAATGTTGGTTTATGGGGGAACTATCCGTACTGGACAATACAAAGGAAAGAAACTCGATATTGTATCTGCCTTCGAAGCATTAGGGCAAAAATTTGCTGGAACAATTTCTGACGAAGATTATAACGGAGTTATTAAAAATGCCATTCCAGGAGCAGGTGCTTGTGGGGGTATGTACACTGCCAATACAATGGCATCTTCAATGGAAGCAATGGGTCTTACGCTTCCAAACTCTTCTAGCTATCCAGCTACTCATGAAGGCAAGAAAGCAGAGTGTTTGGCTATCGGAGCAGCAATGAAGAATATGTTAGAGAAAAATATCTGCCCACGTGATATTATGACTCGCAAAGCATTTGAAAATGCAATGACAATTGTAATGGCGATGGGTGGCTCTACTAATGCGGTTTTACACTATTTAGCAATTGCAAGTTCGGCGGGTGTTGAATTTACACTCAAAGATATTCAAGATATTTCTGACCGCACTCCGCTCATTGGCGACTTAAAACCATCTGGCAAATACTACATGGAAGATATGTTAGCCATTGGTGGAGTACCAGCATTAATGAAGTATTTACTTAAAAAAGGCCTAATTCACGGTGATTGTATGACCATTACAGGAAAAACAATCGCTGAAAACTTGGCTGATGTTCCAGATTTAGATTTCGAAGAACAAAAAATCATTCATCCAATCGAATCGCCAATCAAAGCATCGGGACACTTACAAGTCCTTTACGGAAACCTTGCATCTGGTGGTGCTGTAGCTAAAATTACAGGTAAAGAAGGTGAAAAGTTTGAAGGAATCGCCAAAGTTTGTGAAAGAGAAGAGGAAGTAATCGAATACTTAGAAAAAGGCGAAATCAAACCAGGACACGTCATTGTCATTCGCAATGAAGGCCCTAAAGGTGGCCCAGGTATGCCAGAAATGCTCAAGCCAACTTCAGCAGTAATGGGTGCAGGCTTGGGAAATAGCGTAGCCATGATTACTGATGGCCGTTTTTCGGGCGGAACCCACGGATTTGTGGTAGGTCACGTTACTCCAGAAGCTTTTGATGGCGGAACTATTGCCTTAGTGAAAGATGGGGATAAAATTACGATTGATGCTGTAGATAATAAGCTCATCCTTCATGTATCAGATGAAGAATTGGCTGTTCGTCGAGCAGCTTGGAAACAAATTCCATCAGAGCATACAAGAGGAGTTCTTCGTAAATATATCAAAAACGTAAGTTCGGCAAGCGAAGGCTGCGTAACTGACTTATAAGACGGAGTACAACAAACCAAATAAAAACTTTATCCTAAAATATCTAAACGATATGGGAAATTTATTAGAAATTGAATTAAAGCAAGAAGCCGCTTCTGCTCCAATTGCAAAGAATGAAGAAAAAACAATTCTTTCTGGTGCACAAGCCATGATGGAGTGTTTACTTGCTGAAGGTGTAGATAATATCTTTGGATATCCAGGCGGAGCCATTATGCCAACCTACGATGCCCTCTATGACTACATGGATAGACTCCACCATACTTTGGTTCGTCATGAACAAGGTGCGGGTCATGCTGCTCAAGGCTATGCACGTGTAAGTGGGCGTACAGGTGTATGTTTGGTAACTTCAGGCCCTGGTGGAACAAACATGGTTACACCCATTGCCGATGCTATCATTGATTGCACGCCAATGGTTTGTATCGTAGGACAAGTGAAATCAACCTTGCTCGGCACTGATGCCTTCCAAGAAACTGATATGATAGGTGTAACAACACCTGTTTGCAAATGGAATTATCAGATTACCGACCCAGACGAAGTGCCAGAGGTAATGGCCAAAGCATTTTTTATTGCTAAATCTGGTAAGCCAGGCCCAGTAGTTATTGATTTTGCACGAGATGCTCAAGTAGCTAAAATGACAAAACCATTCTCTTACAAAAAAATTGAGAAAATGGTTAGCTACAACCCACGTGTAGTGCCCAAACAAGAACAAATCGAGCGAGCAGCCGAATTAATCAATAAAGCCAAACGTCCTTATGTTCTATTTGGTCATGGAGTCTTGATTGCTGATGCTGTTCAAGAATTAATCGAATTCATCGAGAAAACCGATATGCCTTGTGCGAGTACTTTACTTGGCCTTTCGGCAATGCCTAATAATCACCCGAATTACATGGGCTGGTTAGGAATGCACGGAATGTATTCACCCAATGTGATGACCGATGAATGTGATGTTTTGATTGCAATAGGTATGCGTTTTGATGACCGTGTAACGGGTGATGCAACCAAATTTGCCAAACAAGCAAAAATTATTCATATCGAAATCGACCCTTCGGAAGTAGAGAAAATCAAGAAAACCGAAGCTCCAGTAATTGGCGACGCCAAAGAAGCACTTAAAATGTTGCTTCCTCTTGTAAAAAAAGGAGACTTTACTGGTTGGAAAAACGAATTCCGTAAGCTTGATGCGAAAGAATACGAAAAAGTAACACTACGTGATTTAAGCCAAGAAGGTAAAATCAAAATGGCTGAAGTGGTTGCCTTACTTTCTGATAAGACAAACGGCGAAGCTTGTATTGTAGTAGATGTAGGCCAGCACCAAATGGTAACGGCACGCTATTATCAATTCCGCAAACCCAATTCATATATTGCTTCGGGTGGACTGGGTACTATGGGCTTTGCTATTCCCGCCTCTTTTGGTGCAAAAGTAGGAGCTCCAGACCGTGAAGTAGTGGGTGTTATCGGTGATGGTTGTTTCCAAATGACTATTCAGGAACTTGGTACAATTGCCCAGAGTGGTTTGGCGGTAAAGATGATTATCCTTAACAACAATTTCTTAGGAATGGTACGCCAATGGCAGCAGTTATTCTTCGATAATCGCTATTCATTCGTAGAACTTCAAAACCCTGATTTCATTACCATTGCTAAGGGATTCGGAATTGCAGGACATACTTGTTCAGATAGAGAAAACCTAAGCGATTCATTAGATACATTATTAGCGTCTAAAAAAGCCTATTTACTAGAGGTAATCGTAGAAAAAGAAGAAAACGTATTCCCTATGGTTCCTGCTGGAACAAGCGTAAGCGAGATTCGCTTGGAGTAGCACCTAAACCCCGATGGGGGTACAAAGAGGTACATTTCTCGCTTTTATAAATTTATTTTTTATTCCCCACTGGGGGTTAGGGGCTGTTATGACAACATACACTATTTGCGTATTTACCGAAAATAGCATCGGACTACTCAACAAAATCACAATTATATTTACCCGCCGAAGAATCAATATTGAATCTTTGACGGTATCGGAAACTGAGCGTAAGGGTATTTCTCGATTCACAATCGTAATTAAACATGAACGACGTGAAGAAGTAGAAAAACTCGTACGTCAGATTCGAAAAATTATCGAAGTTTTGGCGGTATTCGGTTACCTAAACGAAGATATTGTTTATAATGAAATTGCGTTATTTAAAGTTTCTACGCCTTTGAATGGTAAATCTATTGATGTTGAAACAGTCAATAAAGTTTATAAAGCATGGGTTGTTTATTGGGGGCTTGATTATGTAGTTATCGAAAAAACAGGTACCGAAACTGAAATTTTTGAGTTCTTTAAATACATTAAACCCCACGGTATTATTGAGTTTGTTCGTTCGGGCCGAGTTGCAGTAGGCAAAACTCCAAAAGGATTAATCGAATATCTTCCAGAAGAAATCACCGAATGGGAGTATTATTTGTAATCAACATATTTTTATTTAGTCGCATTAAACCAAAAACAAATCAATAAAAATGGCAAAATTAAATTTCGGCGGTGTTGAAGAGGAAGTTGTAACCCGCGAAGAGTACCCACTCGAAAAAGCAAGAGAGTTTTTGAAAGGTCAAACAATCGCTGTGATTGGCTATGGTGTACAAGGCCCTGGTCAAGCTATGAACATGCGTGACAATGGTTTCAACGTAATCGTTGGCCAACGACCTGGTAAAACTTATGATAAAGCTGTTGCTGACGGTTGGGTTCCAGGAAAAACTCTTTTCAGCATCGAAGACGCATTACAAAAAGGTACAATTATTTGTTTCCTTTTATCTGATGCAGCTCAAATTGCCTTATGGCCAACAGTGAAACAATACCTTAAAAAAGGTAAAACTTTATATTTCTCTCACGGATTCGGTATCACTTACAGCAAAAAAACTGGTATCAAACCTCCGAAAAATGTTGACGTTATCTTGGTTGCTCCTAAAGGTTCAGGTACTTCTCTTCGTCGTTTGTTCGTTGAAGGAAAAGGTCTTAACTCTTCATTTGCTGTTTATCAAGATGCTACAGGACAAGCTCGCGAAAAAGCAATTGCAATGGGTATCGGTGTAGGTTCGGGCTACTTATTCGAAACTGATTTCTACCGCGAAGTAACATCTGACCTTACAGGTGAGCGTGGTACTTTGATGGGTGCTATCCAAGGTATTTTCGCTGCTCAATATGAAGTATTGCGTGAAAATGGTCACTCTCCATCAGAAGCTTTCAACGAAACAGTTGAAGAATTAACACAATCGTTGATGCCTTTAGTTGCTGAAAACGGTATGGATTGGATGTACGCAAACTGTTCTACAACTGCTCAACGTGGTGCGTTAGACTGGTGGAAACCTTTCCATGATGCTACTAAGCCAGTTTTCAAAAAGCTTTACAATAGCGTAAAAACACAAAAAGAAGCTGCTCAATCTATCGAGCGTAACTCACAACCTGATTACCGTGAGAAATTAGAGGTAGAATTAGCAGAACTTCGTGAATCTGAAATGTGGCAAGCAGGTAAAACTGTTCGTAGCTTACGTCCAGAAAGAAACTAATTCCTACGAGGAAGATTTCGCTTTGAGCGAAGTCTTTCTTTAATATAACAGAAGAAGCACAGAGGCAAAATCTCTGTGCTTTTTATATATTTGAATTTGTTTGTGAAACATCAGCAAATTATTTAACTATGGCATCAACAAAAACAAAATCTGAACTGACCTTCCCAGATTTAGATAATATCTATCTTGCCGCCGAACGCCTACAAGGTGTGGCCACCCACACACCATTGATGCATAATTTAAACTTATCTGAGCATTATGGTGCCAATATTCATCTTAAACGAGAAGATTTACAGGTTGTCCGCTCTTATAAAATAAGAGGAGCTTACAATAAAATGGCCACATTACCCAAAGACCAACTTTCTAAGGGCGTTGTATGTGCAAGTGCTGGTAATCATGCTCAAGGGCTTGCTTATGCTTGCCGAAAAATGCAGGTAAATGGCACTATCTTTATGCCAACTACCACACCTGCTCAAAAAATAAAACAAGTAGGGATGTTTGGCAAGGAATTCGTGAAAATTGAATTGGTGGGAGATACTTATGATGATGCCTATTATGCCGCCAAAAAATATTGTGAAGAACAAAACGCCACTTTTGTACATCCTTTTGATGATTTGCAAGTAATGGAGGGACAAGGCACAGTTGGGCTGGAAATATTCAAAGATGCCAACTTTAAGATTGATTACCTTATTTTTGCCATCGGTGGTGGTGGATTAGCTTCTGGGGTTTCTACGGTCTTTAAGCAGCTTTCACCCAAAACCAAACTCGTAGCGGTAGAACCGTTAGGTTCGCCCACTATGAAAACAGCTATCGAATTGGGTGAAGTTGTGACACTGGAGGAAATTGATAAGTTTGTTGATGGGGCGGCTGTCAAACGAGCAGGTGATTTAACCTTTCAAGTTTGTAGAGAAAACCTCAATCATGAAATTCTATTAATCCCTGAAGGAAAGGTTTGCTCAGCTATCTTACAACTCTACAACGAAGAAGCCATTGTAGCTGAACCTGCGGGGGCATTATCGGTAGCGGCTTTAGATTTTATTAAAGACGAGATTAAAGGGAAAAACGTCGTTTGTATTATCGGTGGAGGTAATAATGATATTACACGCACGGAAGAAATCAAAGAACGCTCACTACTCTACGAAGGCCTCAAGCATTATTTTATCATTCGTTTTCCACAACGTGCGGGGGCTTTTAAAACATTTTTAAACGATGTATTAAGCCCTACCGACAATATTGTATTTTTTGAGTACTCTAAAAAGACAGCTCGTGAACGAGGGCCTGCATTAGTAGGAATCGAGCTCAAACAACAGTCTGATTTTCAACCGCTTATCGAGCGAATGAATGCCAACAATGTGCAATTTGAATATATCAACGACAAACCAGAACTTTTTGAGTTTTTGATATAGTTTTGCATAAAATATGTCTTTTAAAATGGCTTTCACTATCTTTGCATCTTGAAAGCCTTTTTTTGACTCAATGCATCTACTTTTCATACTTTTATTTCTTGGCTTTTTCTGGCAAATTCACCGAAATACTACGTATATCTCTGAAAATCTCAGCGATTATGCTATAAAATTCTTTTTAGGATTAGTTTCGTGTATCATCCCAACAGGCTACCTACTTTCTGAATTCAACCAAATAGGGCAAGCAGTTTTTTGGGGCATTAGCGTTAATGTTTTTGCAATTATATTGTATTTTATTTTCCAAAAACTTACTAATAGGCAATCTTTTTCACTCAAAAGAAGCCTTATAAACTTACCAAAAGAACTATCAAACTTGTGGTACCAACAAGGTTCAACAGGGAAAGTTATACTATCTATTTTATCCATTGGCCTTTTTATAGTAACTGTTCTTAATCTAATTATTTTCTTATTCTCCTACCCCAACGAATGGGATAGTATGACAGGACATTTGGTAAAATGTGCTTATTACTTGCAAAACGGAAACATGAACCGAATGCAAGGTACAACTTGGACTATTGATTATTACCCGAACTCTTTGCCTACTTTACAGATGTTTTTTTATCATCTATTGGGCGAACAAGGCTTTAAAATTATTCATTATTTAAGCTACTGGATGTTTTCCATTTCGGCTTACGGAATTAGCCTAAAAATTACAAACAATAAAACGGCTTCGGTTTTTGTATTCTTAGTTTCAGGACTTTTACCAACAGCTTTAGTGCAGGCAACAACCACCGAAACTGATATTGTCCTTTCGGCTTATTTAGGTTCTCTTACTTACTTTATGTTTGCCTTTAAAGCCTCTCCTACCCGCCTTAATCTTGGCCTTATTGCACTCGTGGCGGGAATTTGGATAGGCCACAAAGTTACGTTCTTACTTATTGCTCCTGCGGCAGTAGCTGTGGCATTTCATACGGTTCTTCTAAAGAAAGAGTTTTATACACACATTAAGTTATTCGTAATAGCATTTGTTTTAGCAGTAGGTATTTATGCTTTACCAACTGGCTATATTGGAAATATTAAAGAAGCTAAAAAGTTTAGTTTAGGAAGCCTTTCTGCTCCCGAAATGGTAATGAACTGGCACGGTATTGAGCATTATTCTGGCGAAGATAAAGTCGACAATTTTTTACTCAATATTGCTCGTTATTCTTCCGATTTCCTAAACCTTGATGGCTTTCGTAGCTCGCCAACGGGTAAGAAAATCAATGAAAAATTTAGAGTATTACCTAATAAACTTTTAAGTCCATTACCACTCGAAGGTAACAGATTTACGGTTGTTTCATACTTTTCGTTCGAACACCCAGTCCGTTTTTATTTAGAACGCCCATTTTGGGGAGTCATTGGCTTTGCACTGATTCTACCAATTATATTGTTTTTAGTATGGCAATTAATTAGAAATCCTAAAAAGCTTTCAATGGCAGAAAATAGTTTTCTAATATTGATACTTGCCGCCATTTTACACTTTCTATCACTCAGCTATTCTGCCCCCTACGACCCCATCAAGGCTCGTTATTTCCTAAATATGGCTGTATGGTGTATGCCCTTATTAAGTATTGTTTTCATTTCTTGGCAAAAACGTAAACTTTTTATCAAAGATATTTATCTAAAAATCGTTAGTTTATTGATAGTAGTTTCGGCCATTCCAACCATACTTTATATACGCATACACCCTATTTTTGCTGAAAAGAATATATTTAATATGACTCGCTTAGAGCAGCTCTTAGTTGCTCGCCCAAATATCTATGAAGCCTACCATAAATTTGATGAAATAGTACCTAAAGATGCCATCGTTGCTCTCGGAACTCAGCAAGAACACGAAGATTTTGAATATCCACTTTGGGGAGAAGATTTTAAGCGAAAGCTTATTCCAATTCATCCATTTAGAAGTGCTGTAAAGCCAATTCCTGCTGAAGCACAGTATCTATTTTATTCGAAAGGTGTCATTCCGTTTCAAGAGGGAGACATACAACTCAACGCTATCAAAAGTAAGCCTAATATGCCTGTACACGATAGTGAGTTTTTCTTGAGAAAATTAACCCCCAATCGCTAAAGGATTGTAATAATGATGGAAGAGATACTAAAGATAGAAAACGAGCCTAAACGTGTATTGGGAATCATGCAGCCTTATGTTTTCCCTTATATTGGTTATTTCCAGCTTATCAAGCGAGTAGATAAATTTGTTATTTATGATGATGTGGCATTTATCAACAAGGGTTGGATAAACAGAAATAATATTCTGATGAACGGAAAAGCCTCAATGTTTACGATTCCGCTCATTGGAGCCAGTCAGAATAAACTCATCAGAGAAATTGAAATTGACAATTTAGCAGCTTGGAGTAAGAAATTTTTCAAAACCCTTGAACAATCTTATAAAAAAGCTCCGTTTTATAAAGAGGCTTTTGGTTTGATAGAACAAGTTTTTAATTCCCCTGCCGAGAATATTTCCGCATTAGCCGTAAATAGCTTGAAAGAAACTTGCAAGTATTTAAAAATAGAGACAGAAATTATAGAAAGCTCGGTCATTTACCAAAATCAAGAGCTAAAAGCCCAAAATCGAATTTTGGATATCTGCAAACAAGAAAACGCCAACCACTACATCAACCCGATTGGTGGGATGGCTATCTACGACAAACAACTTTTTGCGGATAACAAAATCTTACTTAATTTTATCAAATCGAATGCCATTCAATACACTCAATTCAAAAATGAATTTGTGCCCTGGCTTTCGATAATTGATTTATTGATGTTTTGCTCGGTAGAAGAAATCAACGAACACTTAAATAAATTTGAATTAGTATAAAAACCTCAAAATATGGCAAAAGTTATAGTTTTCGGTACAGAATTGGTGGCAGAATTGGCACACTATTACCTTACAAACGATTCAGAACATGAAATTGTGGCGTTTACGGTCAATAAAGAATATATCAAAGAAGATACTTTCTGTGGTTTACCAATCGTACCATTTGAAGACGTAACAACACTTTACCCGCCTACCGAATACAAATTTTTTGCTCCTTTGAGCGAACGAAAAATGAATCAAATTCGTGCAAAAGTTTATGCCGAAGCTAAAGAGAAAGGATATTCTTTTATTTCATATATCAGCTCGAAAGCAACAGTATTAACTGACCAAATTGGAGAAAATTGCTTCATTTTAGAAGATAATACCATTCAACCATTCGTGAAAATTGGCAACAATGTAGTGCTTTGGAGTGGCAACCACATTGGCCACCACGGCGAAATTAAAGACCACGTTTACTTTACGTCACACGTTGTACTTTCGGGCCGATGTGTGGTAGGTGAATATTCGTTTTTTGGTGTAAATGCTACTATTAGAGATGGTTGTACACTTGGCGAAGGCACATTAATTGCCATGGGTGCGAATCTTACAAAAACAAAAACCGAACCTTGGAGCATTTGGAAGGGAAATCCTGCCGTAAAAGCTGAGGTTTCGAGCAAAGATATTAATTTATAATTACCTTATTCTTGATAGATTCCGAACAACGTTTTTCAGGCACGACTTCGTAAACTTGTTAAATCTTTTCAAAAAAATACTTCTCATTTAAGAAAAACATTAGATAATGAATCAATTTTTTGACCAACTGATTTGCCCAAAAACACATACAAAACTTGTTTTATCGGCCGATGGCAAGACACTCAATAATACTTCAACCGAAGAACCCGTAAGCTACGATGTTAACGACATCGTTGATTTAGTTTACCCTCGCGAACTTTTCGAACAAGACCGCAAAGAACAAGTAGCTTATAATGATGCTCATGCTCGCTATGACCGTGGTGTTTCGTGGGTATTCGAATCACTTTACGCTAATGAAGCAGCTACTCGTAAACAAATGATTAGCCTCCTAAAGTTGAAACCCGGCATGAAAGTACTTGAGGTTGGTGCAGGTACAGGAAAAGATTCAGCTTATATCATTGATAAAGTTACGCCTGGTGGTCATGCTGTTTTATCAGATTTATCGCCAGCCATGCTAAGCCATGCGAAAGAAAAATTCGCCGATAAAAAAGATGTAACCATTGATTATTTTATTGGTAATGGTTCGTATTTACCATTTGAAGATAACACTTTCGATGCCCTTTTTCATTTTGGTGGTATCAATACTTTTTCAGAAAGAGCCAAAGCTTTCGAAGAATTTAACCGTGTTGTAAAAGTTGGCGGACGAATCGTAGTAGGTGATGAAAGCGTTGGTGCATGGCTACGTGACCAAAAAACTTATCAAATCTTGATGGATGCCAACCCAATGTTTGCCGACCAAGTTCCGCTTCAAGATTTACCTAAAAATATCAAAGATGTAAAACTCCAATGGATTTTCGGAAATGGCTATTATGTACTTGATTTCCGCAAAACCAAAAAGGCTCCAAAGGTAAATGTAAACCTTCAAATTCCAGGAAAAGACTTCAAGGATAACTGGAAAATCAGAGCTGAACGCAATCGTAAGAATAAGTGATGGCTCGCATCTTATTGGGAGTTTTAAGCAAACAACACAGTAAAAAATATGAGTAATATAAATAGTAATGAATTGGTAAATACTAGAGGCATTTGGCAAAAGAAAGGCCTAGTTTATAAACCAGATGGTAGCTTATCGCATAGTCGTTCGCATGCACAAGTGCCATACGCCTATAAACATGAAGACTTTCTGAGAGTTTATTTTTCTTCAAGAGATGATAGTGGCTACTCACGCCCAACTTTCATTGATGTAGATTACAATGACCCAAGCAAAATTCTTTATATCCACGATAATTTTGTATTGGATTTAGGTGGCCCCGGCGAATATGATGAAACAGGAGCCATGCCTTCATGGTTTGTTCCACAAGCCAACGGAGATATTTGGCTGTATTACACAGGTTGGAATCGTACGCACAACTCGTATCGCCTTTCAATGGGCTTAGCCGTAAGTACTGACGGTGGCCTAAATTTCAAAAAAATGTTCCGTGGCCCAATCATGGACCGTTCTATTCATAACCCAATTTGGGCAGCACAACCTTCAGTCATGTATGTCAATGGTCAATGGATGATGTGGCATATTTCTGGTCAAAAATGTGAATACATTCATGGATACCCCGAACCATTCTATGATTGTAGAGTGGCTATTTCTGATGATGGTATTAACTGGAAATCTACAGGAGATGTAGCACTTCCTTTCGATGATTTCTTGCATGCGGTAGGTCGCCCGAGCGTTTTCCACGAAGATGGTATTTTCAAAATGTATTATTCTTATCGCCATACCCGTGACTACCGTACAGACCGTAATCAAAGCTACCGTTTGGGCTATGCTGAATCAGTAGATGGATTTAAGTGGGAACGAAAAGATGACTTGGTAGGCATTCATAAATCTGAAAACCCAGCAGATTTCGACTACCAAATGATAAATTATGCTCATTGCTATGAACATAATGGCAAGAAATATTTGTTATACAATGGTAATGGTTTCGGAGCGGCTGGTTTTGGCTATGCTGTTTTAGAAAAATAAATGCAAATAGCTGACCGATGTCATTCTTTCGAGAAAACATCAAAGGCTAATTTTGTAGCACCAAAAAGCAATATTTATCATGAGAGAACAATTCAATAAAGACGGTTATATCATTATCAAGAATTTCTTTTCAAAAGAGGAAATCAACAGAATTTATACTGAAGCTCGCAGCCTTTTTGCATTGCAAATTGAACGTGTTTTGGGTAAAAAAGTAGATATTAATGACCGTGATACTTTCGAACAAGCGATGTTCGATTTATTTGAAGCCGATTTCAATACTTTTGTAAATACTGGAAAACAAGCCCAACATCTTATTTCGTTGCACCACTTAGGCACAGACCCTAAGATTATCAATGTTCTGAAAGATTTAGGCTATGAATTCCCTAGCATCGGAGTTCGTCCAGCCATGCAATTTAATAGCCGTTATTTATCAAAAGGTGGTAGCCACTGGAAATTAGGTGCACACCAAGACTGGCGTACAGGTCAAGGCTCACTAGATAGTGTGGTTATGTGGTTTCCAATGGTTGATTGTGCAGCAGATTTAGGTGCTTTGCAAATCGTACCAGCCAGCCACAAAGATGGCCTTTTGAAAGCAGATACTTCTGGCTATTTAGGTAGTATTCAAGAAGCTATTCCAGAAGAAGACTACGTACAAACACAATTTGAAGTAGGCGATTTATTGGTTTTCTCGGCATTCTTAGTACACCGCTCAGGTGATAATATTACTAGAAATATCCGTTGGTCTATTCAACTTCGTTATAACAATATGGCTGAGCCTACTTTCCAAGAAAGAGGTTTCCCAATGCCTTATATCTATAAGCCAGAAGCAGAATTAGTTACACCCGATTTTCCGAAAAAAGAACAGCTCGAAGAGGTTTTTGCATAAACCCTTTCAGACAATTCTTTTAAAATAAGCAAAGCGTATCAAATCAAGACTAAAAGCATTATTTTATCTTGACTTGATACGCTTTTTGTGTATCTTCGCCATTATTGTTTCGAAAATTTATTGTGCACAATTAAAAAAATATTTTTTAATAAATTAAATTATAATAAATTTTTATATCTTTCAGCCTAAAATATGATGTTCGGAAATAAATAATTTTTACCTTTGTGAAATAATTTATTTTAGCGAACCAAACCTAAAACTACGACCAATAATGGAGCAACAGATTATTACAACTGACCCTATTGCTTACGAGAAGATTCCGACCAAAATTTTCAAAGACTCAAAAGAGGCCTCAAAAGCTGTGGCTGTTGAAATTGCCGACCTAATCAGAGAGCGTCAACGCCAAAACCGCAGCTGTGTGTTAGGTTTGGCAACAGGTTCTTCGCCAAAATCAGTTTATGCTGAACTCATTCGTATGCACCGTGAAGAAGGTTTGAGCTTCAAAAATGTAATCTCGTTTAACTTAGACGAATATTACCCCATGGAGCCTGATTCTTTGCAGAGCTACGTGCGATTCATGAAAGAGCAACTTTTTGACCATGTAGATATTCCAAAAGAAAATTATTTCATTCCAGACGGTACTGTACCACTCAGTAAAGTAAAAGACTTTAGTGAAGAATACGAAAGAAAAATTGATGCTGTTGGTGGATTAGATTTTCAATTATTAGGTATCGGAGCCAACGGACACATCGGCTTTAATGAACCAGGTTCTTTAGTAAACTCACGTACTCGCTTGATGATGCTCGACCACTCTACTCGTGTAGCGGCCGCATCTGACTTCGGGGGTAGTTTAGTAAAAGTACCGAAGAAAGCCATTACCATGGGCGTTTCGAAGATTTTGAGTGCTAAAAGAGTCGTTCTATTAGCTTGGGGCGAAAGAAAAGCACCTGTTATTGCCGAAGCCGTTGAAGGACGTGTAACCGAAACTATACCTGCTTCTTATCTGCAAACACATCCTAATGCAATGTTTGTCATTGACGAGCGTGCTGCCCATGAGCTTACTCGTATGAAAACACCATGGCTCGTTGAAGATGTGGAGTGGTCAAGCAAGATGGTAAAAAAAGCAGTAACCAATTTAGCCTTATCGCTTGGTAAACCAATCTTAAAACTTACTAACAAAGATTATAACGATAACGGCCTAAGCGATTTATTGGCCCGTCATGGACAAGCTTATGACCTAAACATTGATGTTTTCAACCAATTACAACACAGTATTTCTGGTTGGCCGGGTGGAAAACCAAATGCCGATGATACAAATCGCCCAGAGAGAGCATTGCCCGTACAAAAACGTGTCATTATCTTTAGTCCACACCCAGATGATGATATTATTTCAATGGGAGGAACTTTCCAACGTTTAGTTGACCAAGGGCATGATGTGCACATCGGTTATCAAACTTCGGGTAATATTGCCGTAGCCGATGATGAAGCCATCCGTTTTATTGATTTCGTAGTTGATTTCAACGAAAAATTTGGCATTGATAATAAAGAAACGCAGAAGCTTTTTGCTGATGCGAAAGAATTCTTGAAAAACAAAAAAGATAGTGATGTTGACACCGATGCGGTAAGATATGTAAAAGGCTTAATTCGTAGAGGTGAAGCGAAAGCAACTTGTCGTTTCGTTGGAATTCCGGAAGAAAATGTTCACTTCATGGATATGCCATTCTACGAAACAGGCCGTATTGAGAAAAAACCTTTAGGTGCAGAAGATATTGCGATTGTAGCTGATTTGATTGAATCAATCAAACCACACCAAGTATATGCCGCTGGCGATTTAGCTGACCCACATGGCACACACAAAGTTTGTTTAGATGCCATCTTTGCAGCCATCGAGCAACTCAAACACAAAAATTTCATGAAAGATTGTTGGGTTTGGTTGTACCGTGGAGCTTGGGCTGAGTGGGATATCCACGAAATTGAAATGGCCGTTCCGATGTCGCCTGACCAAGTATTGCAAAAACGTATGGGTATCTTCAAACACCAATCTCAAAAAGATGGTGTGGTATTCCAAGGAACTGATGCCCGTGAATTCTGGCAACGTGCTGAAGAACGTAACAGTGGAACAGCCCAACTTTACAATAAGCTCGGTTTGGCCGAATATGAAGCCATGGAAGCATTTGTAAGATGGAAATTTTAAGCTAAACCATTATTTTTCCTAAGTACTAATTTTCATTTGTCTATAAAAAAAGCCTCTACGTCAGAGGCTTTTTTGTTTTATTGGTTTTTCTACATTTCTTTGTTTGAAATATATAAACTTCTCGACATGAAAAAAAATTATATTCTCTACCTATTATTCGCTCTATTACTTGTCAATCAAGCCTTTAGTCAGGTTGCTGATAGCTATTATTTACCTCAAAATGTTAGCTATGACCCAAAAATTCCAACACCACAAAAATTCTTGGGTTATCAGGTGGGCGAACAACACGTAACGCCTTACGAAACAGTAAGCTACATGAAAGAGTTGGCTCGATTAACCAACCGCTTTAAAATTGAATCTTACGCTCGTACTTTCGAAAACCGTGAGTTAATCCTAATCACTGTTACTTCGCCTGAGAATCATGCACGTATCGACCAAATTAAGGCCGAGCACCAAAAATTGGTTAATCCTGCTCAATCTGGTAGTTTAGACATTCAAAAAATGCCAATCGTGGTTTGGATGGGCTATTCAGTACACGGCAATGAAGCCAGTGGAACAAACTCAAACCTAATGTCGGCATACTATTTAGCCGCTGCACAAGGAGCAAGTGTTGATTCTCTGCTCAATGAGGCAGTAATTCTTATCGACCCTGTTATAAATGCTGATGGTGGAAATCGTTTTGCCACTTGGGTTAATATTAATCGTAGTACCAATTTAGTGAGTGATATCAACAGCCGTGAATTTAGTGAAACATGGCCAGGAGGACGCTCAAATCACTATTGGTTCGACCTTAATCGTGACTGGCTTTACCAACAAATGCCTGAAAGTAAGGGCCGTTTAACTAAATTTTATGATTGGAGACCTAATATTCTGACCGACCACCACGAAATGGGTTCGGCTTCAACGTTTTTCTTCCAACCCGGTATTCCTGCACGTACGCACCCACTTACGCCAAAGAAAAATATTGATTTGACTATTAAATTTGGCAAATTTCAAGCTGCTGGACTCGACAAAATTGGTTCCGCGTACTACACGCAAGAAAACTACGATGATTTCTACTACGGAAAGGGCTCTACTCTACCCGATGTAAATGGTTCGGTTGGTATTTTGTTTGAACAGGCTTCTTCTCGTGGACATTTACAGGAAACTGCCAATGGTGTTTTGAGCTTCCCATTTACTGTTCGTAATCAAGTTACGGCTACGTTTTCAACGCTTCGTGCAGCACGCGAAATGCGAGTAGAATTGCTCGAACACATGAGAAACTTCTACAAAGAAGCTTCTACTGATGCTGTAAAAGCCTACGTTTTTGGTGGAGGAAATGATGCTGTAAAAACTTGGGAGATGGTTAATATGCTTAAACGAAATCAGATTGATGTCTATCATTTAGCAAAAGACGAAACCCAAGATGGTATTACGTTTGGCAAAGGAAACTCATTCGCTGTACCAATGAATCAACCACAACATCGCTTGATTAAGTCGATGTTTGAGAAGCGTACGAAATTTGAAGATAGTTTATTCTATGATATTTCGGCATGGTCGCTTCAATATTGTATGAATGTGCCAACTGCTGAAGCAAAAACTGCGATTTCATTAGGAGAAAAAGTAGAAAAGAATGAATTTCCGAAAGGAAAAGTCTACGGAAAAAGCTCGTATGCATATCTTTTCGAATGGAACAGCTATTATGCTCCGCGTGCTGCATACGAATTATTGAAGAAAGGTTATAATTTGAAAGTAGCAACCGAACCTCTTTCGGCAGTTGTAGAAGGCAAAGAGCGTTCGTTCGATTACGGAACGATTCAAATTTTCAGTAATGGCTCTGACCCATCGGCACTTCTACAAACACTTGCCGAACGTGATGGTGTAGATTTCTACGCTGTTCCGACAGGTCTTACACCGCAAGGTATTGATTTCGGTAGTGAGAAATTCCGCAAAGTGCGATTACCTAAAGTATTAATGTTAGGTGGTGCTGGTGTACAATCAACGGATGCTGGTGAAATTTGGCACTTACTCGACCAACGCATCAATATTCCTTTAACAATTGCTGATATCGAAACAGCTAATCGTACTGGCTTAGAGAAATACACGCATATCGTATTGGCTGGTGGAAATTACAACGCACTTTCAGACGAAAAAATTAAACGTTTTGTACAAGGTGGTGGTGTTTTGGTAGCCATGACTGATGCTGTTGAGTGGGTTTCTGCTAAAAAAATAGCTAATATCACTATTAAAGAAAAACCAGACAATAATGGTAATGGCGAAAAACGCCCGTATAACCTCCAAGAAAAATATACGGGAGCTTTAGAAACGGCAGGAACTATCTTTGAAGCTAAAATAGACCCTACACACCCACTCTGTTTTGGATATCAACAAGGCAAATTGGCTCTTTTTAAAGATAATAATATCTTCATGGAAGACACCAAAAACCCTTATAATACACCAATGGTATTTACGGCGAATCCTCTATTGGCTGGTTATGTTCATCCGAAAAACGAAAAACTAATCAAAAACTCACCTGCGGCAATTACATTAAATGTGGGTTCGGGTAAAGTAATTGCATTATCAGAAAACCCTAATTTTAGAGCATTTTGGTACGGCACAAACAAATTGTTTTTGAATACGCTTTTCTTTGGAAACCTCATAGGCGGCGGACGCTTCGGCGGTGAAGAGGAATAAGTTTTAGTTTTGATTCTTTAATAAAATGGTTAAACTCGTTGGTCTCGACTTCGCTCAACCATCAAGTTTAACCATTTTAATTGGTCAATTTTTGAATTTATTTTTAATATTCACTAAAATTAGACTAATTTCCCAATAACAAAATACTAATAACTAAAACGAGATGTCTGATTTTTTGAAAATTGGTGAGTTAAAAGAAAATCTTATTAAACTCATCGAAGCAAAGTTTGAATTGACCAAACTCAACGTTCAAGATAAAATTGAGGGCATAGTAGTCAAAGCTGCTTATGCCCTCATGACTTTTATATTAGGTATCGTCGTGCTTATCTTTTTGAGTATCTTACTTGCACTCGGCCTCAATTACCTTCTCCACAGTTCATGGTTAGGTTTTCTTATTATATTTGGCATTTATGCACTAATCTTTACCATCTTTATTGTTGCCAAAGAGTCTGTCACTCATGCTATCAAAAAACGCGTAGAAGAAATAGTTGACAAGCACATGTAGGACAGGTTTGGAACCTGTCAAGTACGTAGAAAATATTTATTCCCAAAGATATTATTGGCAAGTTTTCAAGCTGTCAAATGTGTAAAATGTGTTTATTTCCAAAATTATTGACAGGTTACAAACCTGTCCTACAGTTTTTTCGACTAAAAACCATAAATTTGTACATTATAAAGAATACAGTTTTCTAAATGGCATTTATTTGCCATTCCATAGATAAAAATCCTTCATGAAATACGAAATTGTCATTGGCCTAGAAGTACACTGCCAACTTGCAACAGAGAGTAAGATATTTGCTTCAGATACCAATAAGTTTGGTAGCGAACCCAATACTAATATTAGTGTAATTACGCTCGGACACCCTGGTGTCTTACCAAAATTGAATAAGAAAGCCGTCGAATACGCCATAAAAATGGGATTAGCGTGTGGCTGTGAAATCAACCGAAATAACTACTTCGACCGTAAAAATTATTTCTACCCAGATCTTCCGAAAGGTTATCAGGTATCTCAAGATAAATATCCGATTTGCAAAGGTGGTGCAATTAAAATTCGTCTAAAAGACGGCAAAACTTTCAAAGAAAAAGCCTTAGAACTTCACCATATTCATCTTGAAGAAGATGCAGGAAAATCGGTTCACGATGGAAGCGATACCTTCACGCTACTTGATTATAACCGTGCCGGAACGCCCCTCGTGGAAATTGTTTCGGAGCCTTGTATGCGTAGCCCCGAAGAAGCAGGTGCTTATCTGAACGAAATTCGTAAGATAGTTCGTTATTTAGGTATCTGCGATGGTAATATGGAAGAAGGTTCGATGCGTGCTGATTTGAACATTTCGATTCGTGAAGAAGGTACAACAGAATTTGGAACAAAAGTTGAGATTAAGAATATGAATTCGATTCGTAATCTTCAACACGCCGCCGAATACGAGTATAAACGCCAAGTAGCATTATTAGAGTCGGGTGGGAAAATTATTCAAGAAACACGTATGTTCGATGCTGATAAAGGTCAAACCTACAGCATGCGTGTAAAAGAAACCATGAACGATTATCGTTATTTCCCAGAGCCCGATTTGGCACCAATTCGAATCTCGGATGAATGGATGAACGATATTCAATCAAAAATGCCAGCCCTTCCGAGTGAATTATTTGAGAAATTCACGAAAGAATTTGGTATTCTTGAAGAACATGCCGTGACGATTACAGATAGCAAGGAAATGGCTGATTACTTTGTAGAAGCTTGTAAATACTCAGAAAACTACAAAGCAATATCGAATTGGCTTACCTCTACAATCAGAGGATACCTAAACGAAACTGGCATAGAAATTACTGAATTTAGCCTCAAGCCAAGTCAGTTAGCGGAAATTATCGCTTTGGTAGATGCCAATAAGATTAGTAGTTCGGCAGCCGCTCAAAAGCTTTTCCCCCTGATGCTCGAAAACCCAACGGCTTCAGCATTAGCTTTAGCAGAAAGCAATAATTTGATTCAAGAAAGCAATACTGACACACTTCAAGCGTTAATCAACGAAGTTCTAGCAGCCAATGAAGCTAAAGTAAAAGAGTATAAAAGTGGTAAAAAAGGCTTATTGGGTATGTTTGTAGGCGAAGTAATGAAGAAATCAAAAGGTTCAGCTGACCCAAAACGCACCAATGAATTATTGATGAAAGCCCTACAATAAATCAATGAAAAACTATATAATTATTATATTCATGAAAAACATCATCATCGCTACGTGCTTGATTATCAGCGGAATGGCTTGCCAGTCGCAACCTCAAGCTAATAAGCCTACTGGTACCGAAAGTACTTATAGCATTAGTGGCAAGATAAAATCAGTTGTAAGTGGTAAGGTTTATTTAGAAAGAATGAACGACCGAAATATTGCTTTGAAAATTGACTCGGTTGCAGTTTCTCCTGATAATAGTTTTTCATTTAAAGGAAAAATGACCGAACCGGGTATCTATCAGCTAAACATTGCCAATCAACAAATTATTGGTTTAATTTTAGATGGTGGCGAAACCCTAAACATTGTAGCGGATGGCTTCAATACGCCCGATAAACCTGGCACTTTTTCAGTAGATGGTTCACCTACCATGGCTAAATTTAATCAGGTAGTGAGTGAATCACAGAAGTTTCGTCAGATTCAGATGGATTTACAAAACCAGTTTGATGTAGCGACTCAGAAAAAAGATGAGAAAAAGAAGAAAGATATTCAATTCAAATATCAAGCAGAAGAAGATAAATATAATGCCACCATCAAGCCAATTATTACTGAATTAGGGACTTCATTGGCTGGCTTAATTGCTATCAACAATTTCTTGAATCCTGAAAAAGATTTTGAAATTTTTGCTAATGCCGCAAATCAATTAGAAAAAGAAGGCAAAAACCATTTCTTCGCCAAACTTTTTATTCAAGATGTAAAGCGTAGAAGTGCTGGCTCTGTTGGTGCAGATGCTCCCGATTTCTCATTGGTTGATTTAGATGGAAAAACCGTAAAGCTTTCTGATTTAAGAGGCAAAGTAGTCGTACTTGATTTTTGGGCAACTTGGTGCGGTCCTTGTATTATGTCGTTTCCAGGCATGAAAATGTCGATGGATAAATTCAAAGATAATCCAAATGTGAAGTTCTTGTTTGTGAATACGTATGAGCGTGTAAGCACAGAACAATGGAAATCTACAGTTGCTAATTTTGTTAAACAACGTGGCTACACTTCGTTCCCGGTGATTCTAGATATTGGTGGAGATGTGGCTGGTAGCTATGGAGTGAATGGAATTCCAGCAAAATTCTGTATTGATAAAGAAGGTAAAATCAAATTCAAAAGTACAGGTTATTTAGGCTCAAATGACGCAATTGTCAATGAAATGACACATTGGGTTGAAGAAGCAAGTAAGTAAGTATCACTGTTTATATATAACGACGGCATGGTTTTGAACCATGCCGTCGTTTCTTTTTCTAATTTAAAACAAAAAAATTATTTTTCATTCGATGGTAAAACTACACGTTTAACATTTCCATCTTCACCTTGCGTAATCATCACGAAAACTATTCCGCTTTTTTGCTTACCAATATTTATTTGTCCAACGTATTCGCCTGTAAAATCTTTGATTTCTTCCTTAGCAACTACATTACCTTTGATATCTAAAACCTTAATACTTACATCACCTTTTTGAGGGGCGTTGAAACGAACATTTAAAATTTCGGTCTTAGGGTTATTTGGATAAACTTCTACACCACGAATTGTTTTACTTCCTGAGCTAATATTTCTATCGAACATCATGATATTATCAGGAATAGTACGGAACTCAAATTTCAAATCTTTGCCCATATCTTTCATGGTTTCTTTCAAACTTTCCATATTTCCATGTAGTTCATGTGAAAACTCTTCACTATCAAAAATCTCACCTTCTCCTTTACCACTTTTCTTATAAACTCTCACTTTAGGTCCTACTTCTCTTCTGATTACAATATCTTCATTGCCATTGCCTTCTCCTTTAAACTCATAACGTCGCTCAATACGTTTACCGTCATTTCTTTCGATATTGATATTTGAGTTTGAATTATTGTCTACTTCAATCTTTACCCCTTGTGCTTTACCTTTGTTAAGTGCCAAAACCGAATCTTTAAATTTCTCAATCATTTCCTCTTTTTGGCTACTCGATAAACCCGAGCCATTAAATACTTTTTCGCTAATGGTTGTTTTTCCTTCAACTTCTTGTTCGATACGGACACGAATCTTCTCTTTTTTCTCCTGTGCAAATGAAATAATGGGTGCGGCACATAACATCAAAACTGTGCTTTTCTTCATAAGTGAAAATATAGCTTTCATAATTTTACTGTTTATATATTGTTAAATAATGGTTAAATGGCATACGGATAAACCAAATGTTATACAAACATAGAGGTTATATGCTTACATTACTCGTTAAAAAGTCTTAAAATATGTTAAAAACTATCTATAAGTAGCTGAGCAGCAACTGATGGGTTATTTTCGGTGATAGAAATAGTAGTCACCTTTGAAGGCTCTCGCTTCGAAAGGCCATGAAGATATGTTTTGTCGTAATAGTTTAGAGCAATATCAACCCCAAGCTCAAAATCACTCTTTTCGAGGGCATCAACCGCAGCCTTATGGTTTTGTCCTCCTAAATGTTTCAATATTCGGTCGGTAGCAGCTTTTAAATCATTAGTAGAAAACTGAGCATATTCTTGAACTAATCGCTTAATTCTAATTTCTTTCGAAACATCTATAAAAGCCACTCTGCTCGTACGCATAAGCTGCCAAAGAGGGTCTGGCACATTACAACAACCAATGTTTCGACTTTCATCTTCAATCCAAATACGACGAGAAGGGTCTAACTGGCTCACGTGAGTAAAAAGCTCATTCTCAAACTGTTCGGTGGTAGGTTGGGGCTTTTGTCCAATCATTCCAAAAGAAGAGCCTTTATGATGTGCTAAGCCCTCTAAATCTATGATTTGTTCACCTTTTTTAGCTAATTCGTATAAAATTTCAGTTTTCCCACTTCCTGTTTTTCCGCCTAAAACAATGAGGTCAAAAGGCTGGCTTAATTTTTCGAGTGCGTAAGTACGATATCTTTTATAGCCACCAATGAGAGTATATACTTGCATACCTGCCGAAGCCAGTAAAGTAGCAAAACTTCCACTTCGCATACCGCCACGCCAGCAGTGGACTAAAACTTCGCCATTTGGAGCAACTTTTCTCGACTTTTTTACAAAACCCGATAACTTTGGTCCGACAATATCAAGCCCTAATAAAAAAGCAGATTCTTTGCCAACTTTCTTGTAGCGAGTACCTACCTCTGCTCGCTCGTGATTTTCGAAAAGTGGAATATTGACAGCCTCAACGATGTGTCCACGCTCAAACTCTCCCGGCGAACGCACATCAATAATTGGCAAAGTTTTCGACTTTTCAAGAAACTGCTCTACAGTGATAGGTTTTGTCATTATATTATTATTCTAATTCACGCAGATAAAGTTGGATTGTATTCTCTAAACCAAAATAAAGTGCATCGCAAATCAAGGCATGCCCGATTGATACTTCCAATAGATTCGGAATACTTTCTTTAAAATAACGTAAGTTCTCAAGACTCAAATCATGTCCACCATTCACACCTAAACCTACATTTGCCGCCATTTGTGCTGCCTTCACATAATCTCTTACCGCTTCCTCACGATTTTTAGAATAATGGTGAGCATAGCTTTCGGTATAAAGTTCAATGCGGTCGGTACCTGTTTCGGCGGCTCCTTCAACCATTTTTTCGATAGGATCAACGAAAATCGACACTCGACAACCCGCACTTTTAAAAGTAGCAACTAAATCTTTTAAGCGTTCTCTGTGAGTAATTGTGTCCCAGCCCGCATTTGAAGTAATCGCATTGAGGGCGTCAGGAACGAGAGTCACTTGGGTGGGTTTGTTGGCTAAAACTAGCTCAACAAATTTCTTTTCGGTAGGATTTCCTTCAATATTAAATTCGGTCGTAATTACTTCTTTTAAATCATATACATCTTGGTATCTGATGTGGCGTTCGTCGGGGCGAGGGTGAACCGTAATCCCTTCCGCTCCAAATTTTTCGCAATCAATCGCAACCTGCACCACATTCGGTTGGTTTCCACCCCGAGAGTTTCGCAAAGTTGCTATTTTATTTATATTGACTGATAGTTTTGTCATACTGCTCTTTAATCTGTTTCTTTAAAATCATAATTTTCCAAACGAGTAGCAACCCCGATTTTAGGTATTAAAATGAGTAATTAGTAAAGCCTCATTTTACCTATCTATTACCTTTACAAGTTTGATTTTTTGGTAATAGTAAGGATTTTCCCTTACTTTTGCCAAATTATTGCTCGGAACTTTGCTGACTGTGGTAAAGAAATAACTAATTTGTAGCTAAAATCAGTTCCCTACTTTTACCAAAATAATGCTCATGTCTGATTTTTCCAGCCTCTCCGTGTGTTTGAGAAACGATTAATTCAATTCGATTGTTTTACAAATAAGCTATAACCACATTTTTAAGACCTTGAACCAAAAATTTATACGATTTTAGTTAAAGGTACGCTAAAATTCATCAACGAAATAAATAAAAAGTAAACACCGATTTTCATTAAAATTAAATATTAAAAAAATGTCTTTAAAAACAGAAATCGACGGACAAATAAAAGCTGCGATGTTGGCTCGTGAAAAGGTAAGATTAGAAGCTCTTCGTGATATAAAAAAATTGATTCTTTTGGAAGAAACAAAAGAAGGAAAATCTGGAGAATTGACGGCTGATGAAGAAATGAAATTACTTACCAAAGCTGCCAAACAAAGAAAAGATTCTTCTGAAATCTATCGTCAACAAAATCGTGCTGATTTACTTGAAAAAGAATTAGCTGAATTGGCAGTAATTGAAGAATTTTTGCCGAAACAACTCTCAGAAGAGGAATTAAAAGCAAAATTACAAGAAATTATCACTCGTGTTGGAGCTTCTGCCCCTTCTGATATGGGTAAAGTAATGGGTGTAGCAACTAAAGAATTGGCTGGCCTTGCCGATGGTAAAATAATCTCGGCTACAGTGAAAGCTTTGTTAGCTTAATCTAACGTGAGTTAGGGTTAATATTACATAAAATACTCCGTGACTTCCTTGCCTCAAAAGCCCCAACGGGTCGAAATATTTTGACCCGTTGGGGCTTTTGAGGAGATTATAGCATATATTTCTACCAATATTAAGTTCCTTTGAGGAAAATTAGACTCATTTTAATTCAAGTTTTTCTTCATCGTCACCATTCCCTTATATTCTTCTTTCATTTGCTCAAAAGTTAGTCGAGAAGTTCCGCATATTTCAAAACCTAAGCTTTCATAAAATCTGATTGCATTTTGGCTACTATCCATCGCCTTCAACCAAACATAGTCTTTTTGCTGCTGGCGAGCCATTTCAATGGCAAAATCCATGAGTTTTCTACCAATGCCTTGTCCTGTTGCTTCATTTGTTAGATAAATCCGCTCAATTTCAAAGCCTACACCCTTTTGGTCGGCTAATTGATTTTGTGGGCGAAGCTTAAGAAAACCCACGGGTATTTCATTGACAATAGCGAAGAAAAATAGATTTTTATCATCAGCCATTTCATCGCTTAATTGTTGGGTATTAAAACACCTTTGGGCATACCATTGACCATGGTCAAACCACAAATGTTTGTAGTGGTCGAAATAAGCACGGGTTGCTACTTCTGAAAAAACCTCAATATCTGAATTGTTTATCGTTTGTATTTTTAATGCTGTCATGATTGTGAAATTCATCATAATGATTCTATGCAAATTCGCTTAGAAATTAATGTTACAAAAGTACATGTATTACCAAGTTTGCTCATTTTTGTTCGACATTCTACGCATAGATATAAAATTATTTTTTGAAGAACTGAAAAACGCAAAAATCTTTTCGAATCATAATCGAAATTCAGTATATTTGAAAATCACCCTAATCGACCTAAAATGAGCTCTTCAAGTTCTACACAAAGACTTTATTCACTCGATGCCCTTCGTGGTTTTGATATGTTTTGGATTATGGGCGGAGAAGATTTTTTTCACGCTCTTAGCGAAGCTACTCACCATCCGGCAGCCATTTGGATAGCCACTCAACTTTCGCACGTTGCATGGAATGGCTTCCGATTTTATGACCTCATTTTCCCATTATTTTTATTCATTTCTGGTGTATCTACCCCTTATTCGGTAGGCCGAGAAATAGAAAAAGGTATTGATAAACAAGCAATACTACGCCGAATCATCAAACGTGGACTAATATTAGTTTTACTTGGCGTCATCTACAATAATGGTTTACAAATAAAAGAACTCTCACAAATACGGTTCCCGAGTGTTTTGGGGCGTATTGGTTTAGCCTATATGTTTGCTTGTATTATTTATGTTTATGCAAGTCAACGTTGGCAATATGTGTGGTTTTCGGGTTTACTGATTGGTTATTATTTAATCATGAAATTTAATGCTGCACCGGGTTTTGTTGCGGGTGATTTGACAATTCAAGGCAATTTTGCATCTTGGGTTGACAGAATGTTGGTACCGGGCCGATTACACTTAAAAATTCATGACCCTGAAGGGCTTTTCTCAACTATTCCTGCCATAGGTACAGGTTTATTGGGAATTTTTGCAGGAAATTACTTGAAGAATGTAACTACTAAAACACCCACACAGAAAGCAGCTACTTTAGCAATATCAGGTTTGGTTTGTTTGATTATTGGTGGGAGTTGGGGAATCGTTTTCCCGATAAATAAAAACCTATGGACAAGTTCGTTTATGCTTTATGCTGGTGGATGTAGCCTTTTACTGCTTTCTTTGTTTTATTTTATCATTGATGTGCTTCAATACCAACGTTGGGCGTTTTTCTTTACCATCATCGGACTAAACTCAATTTTGATTTATATGTCTGGCCTTGTAATAAACTGGTATTATGCAGCTAATGGACTTTTCCGTTGGTTAGCTCAGTTGGTTGGCGAAAATTATCACGAGGTAATCATTGCTCTTGCCGTTATTGCCATCAAGTGGGCATTCCTTAGAGCCATGTATCATTATAAGATTTTCTTGCGAGTATAGTTTTAATCAAACTTTTTGTTCTTCTAAAACGTATATGAATAAAAGGTTTGAGATACTGAAAGAAAAAATGATACAGAAAATGAAAATCACGAGCTTATTAGTAATTATACTCTTGGCGGTAAGCAGCTGTTTTGCTGTAAATGCTCCTACTTCAACGGCCGACCCAATTAGTCATGAAATTTGGAATGGCCTATTGAAAAAATACGTTGATGCAAAGGGCTTCGTGAATTACGGTGGTTTTAAGAAAGACCAAGCAGAGCTAAGAAAGTACCTATCTTTGCTAGAAAATAATGCCCCAAACGAACGCTGGAGCAAAGAAGAGAAGTTGGCTTATTGGATAAATGCCTACAATGCGTTTACTGTACAATTGATTCTCGACCACACCGATGAAAAAATCAAGAGCATCAAAGATATTGGCAGCAAGGTAAAGATTCCGTTTGTGAATACTCCTTGGGATATTAAGTTTATTAATATTGGCGGAAAAAAACTGGATTTAAATAATATCGAGCATGGTATTATTCGTAAGGATTTTGATGAGCCTCGTATTCATTTTGCCTTGGTTTGTGCCGCAAAATCTTGTCCACCGTTGCGAAATGAGGCTTTTATTGCTTCTAAATTAAACCAACAACTCGACGACCAAGGTTTTGACTTCTTGAATGATTCTTATAAAAATCAAGTTTCAGCCAAAGAAGCCAAACTTTCAAATATTTTCAACTGGTACGGTGGCGATTTTAAAGATAAAATGTCAGTAATCGATTGGGCGAATAAATACGCCAAAACAAAGGCAAACAAAGATGCCAAAATCTCATATATGGATTATAACTGGGAATTAAATGGGAAGTATTAAGAACTTCCTATTTTTTTAGAAACTTAATGTGAGCTGGCGACCAATCATCTCATCTGCAAATTCGAGATTTGAGAAAGAAACCCCCATTAATCTCACTCCTTTAGGCAATGGAAACAAATTATTAAGCATTTCGTAGGAAACTTTAGCTAAAAAATCTTTCTCAAAAACTGGTAAATGGGTAGTTCGGCTGCGAGTAATGTTACCAAAATCGGCAAATTTTATTTTTAGGGTAATACTTTTTCCGAAGGCATTGGCACGTTGCATTCTTCGCCAAAGCTGCTCGATGATATCATCAAGTTCGTGATAAAGGTCATCGGGTTCGGTCAAATCACGGTCGAATGTATTTTCTACTCCAACCGATTTTCTGATACTATCGGGGTTTACAGAACGGTTGTCAATTCCCCGAGCAATATCATGGTAATATCGCCCAACTTTCCCAAAATTATTCACCAAAAATTCTAAGCTTTTTTCTCGTAATTCCTTTCCTGTAAAAATGCCCATTTTGTGCATTTTCTCGGCAGTTACCCTACCAATTCCATGAAACTTTACAATATCAAGTTTTTCAACAAATGCTTCTGCTTGCGATGGCTTGATAACAAATAATCCATCGGGTTTGCGGTAATCGGAGGCAATTTTGGCTAAAAACTTATTTACCGAAACCCCTGCCGAAGCCGTAAGTGTTGTTTTCTCCTTGATTCGAACTTTAATTTCTTGTGCAATTTCAGTAGCAGTGGCAATTCCTTTCAGATTCTCAGTTACATCCAAATACGCCTCATCGAGTGAAAGAGGCTCTACCAAAGGCGTATATTCCAAAAATATTTCTCTGATTTCCCTCGAAACTTGCTTATACACTTCAAACCTTGGTCTAACAAAAATCAGATTAGGACATTTTTGCTTCGCAATTCGTGAAGACATGGCCGAACGTACACCAAACTTTCTGGCTTCATAACTGGCAGCTGCTACCACGCCTCGCTCGCTACTTCCGCCTACGGCTACAGGCTTGCCTCTTAAGTCAGCAAAATCACGCTGCTCAACCGAGGCAAAAAAAGCATCCATATCAATATGTATGATTTTTCGGTGCAATGGTGTTTGTCAATTATTTTTTATGTTTATACAACTTATGGTTACTAAATCTCATTATGTAACTAAGGAAGCCTTCGCTTGAAGCGAAGACTTCTTTTAACCATAAAACCAATTTTAAAAATGAAAACGTTCAGCATAAATAAAAGCATTTTTGCACTCGGAATAATCACCATGATTTTATCTAGCTGTGTCTCTTCAAAAGATTTTGTTTCTGAAAATTTCGCCAATGTAAAAAATAGGCACAAGAAAATCGCAATTCTACCTTTTGGTGTAGAATTTCAGAATCCTCTAGCCTATTCAAAGCAAAAAAACGATACTCGTACTCGTCGCCAATACGATAAACGAGACCAAGAAGCAAGCCTTGATGCACAAAAAGACTTATTTATCAATATCGCCAAACAAGTAGAAAAGGGTCGCTATGAAATTGCCATTCAAGATTTTAACCGTACAAATAAATTACTCGCCGACAGCGGTATTCGTTTAGAAGATATACGTTATCAAAATAAAGCCGATTTAGCAAGATTATTAGAAGTTGACGCCGTGATTTTTGGCGAATTGACGGTAAAAATCAGCAGACCAACTGATAGAAATATGGTTATGTCTCCGTGGGCAATGAATAATGCTCGCTTTGACGATGGCGTAGCAACTGATATTAAACTTTTCGATGCTCAGAGTGGCGAAATGGTTTGGGCGACCGAACTTAGTAATCGACCGAACAATCGAATGGACACACCTCATCAACTCACTTCGAGTCTGATGAATCAAATTGCCAAGCATTTGCCTTATCGAACTAAATAATTGAGCATAAGTGGCATTTATTTTATTGAAAAATTTCTCGTTAGTATTCATTACATTGAAAACTGCCAACTATTAACTGTAAGCCGAAGACGGTTGATTAAAATATATTTGTGTGTTTTTACATAAAATTTCATAATTTCGCAGCAAAATTAAGACATACAAAATATTAGATTTTTCATATAAAAAATGGGAAGAGCGTTTGAATTTAGAAAAGCCCGCAAAATGAAGCGTTGGGGGCAAATGGCAAAAACTTTTACAAGGATTGGTAAAGACATTGCGATTGCAGTAAAATCAGGTGGACCAGACCCAAATAGTAACTCACGCTTACGTGCGATTATGCAAAACGCCAAGGCAGCCAATATGCCAAAGGCAAACGTTGAGAATGCAATCAAACGTGCTTCTTCTAAAGACCAAGAAGATTACAAAGAGGTAGTATATGAAGGATATGGCCAGCACGGAGTAGCAATTTTAGTAGAATGTACTACTGATAATACGAATCGTACAGTTGCCAATGTTCGTAGCTATTTCTCGAAATGTGGAGGTAGTTTAGGAACTTCTGGCATGTTAGATTTCATTTTTGACCGTAAATCGGTTTTCAAAATTGCCAATGATGGTAAAACTGACATCGAAGAATTAGAACTTGAATTGATTGATTTTGGTGCTGAAGAAGTTTTCTTAGACGAAGAAGCTAATCAAATCAATATTTACGGTGAGTTTACGGCATTTGGGGCTTTACAAAAATATTTCGAAGAGAAAGGTTTTGAACTACTTCATGCCGATTTCGAAAGAATTCCAACTGACACCAAACAATTAACCGATGAGCAAGCGGCAGATATTGAAAAGCTTATCGAAAAACTCGAAGAAGACGATGACGTACAAAATGTTTACCACAATATGGTAAGCTAATTTTCTAAAAATAAAGCATATAATAGCCTCTTTTTGGGAGGCTATTTTTTTATAAAATCCATGAGATACGCTCTATTTCTACTTCTTTTAATAAAAATCTCAGCTTTTTCGCAGCAACCCTCGCCCGATTCGCTTCGAAAAGATATAGAACGCAGCCTCAACTACTTAACTCAACACCAAACCACACAAACCATCGAAGGTAAACAATACGCTGGCGAATGGGAGGCCTTTATGCAAATGAAAGGATTCTTTTTCTTCTTGGGCGTAAAGAACCAATACCGAGACTCTAATTGCTTCACAATGGCGGGCATACATAATATTTTGGCCGAAATGTACTTAGCTGACACCACGCAAAAACAGATTTTGCCCATGTTAGCAAAAGTATATCCCGAAGTTTTAAGTTACGCCACCCCCACTCCCATTGGTTTACAATTCAATTTTTGGAAAAAACTCCCCCCACGCCGCGATTTAAGCTGGGGGAAAGAGCCTAATCCTATACCATTGGTCAGACGACCAACAAACTTTATATTAGGAGAACGTTTTATCAATAATGCAGCGAATGTGGCCAACGATGCCGATGATACTGCTTTGGGAAATTTAGCAATTTGGTATCACCAAAAGATTTTCGGAAAAGATAGCAATCAAACCATTAAGCATAGCATTTTTGACCGTTATCTTGACCAAAATAGGCAAAACAGGCATTGGTATAATTATCTCTATCATGGTTTTAAAAAATCGGGAGCGTATATGACTTGGCTTGCCCAAGAATCAACCTTTGAAAATTGGCGTTTCCATAAAACTGTATTACACAATTTGGTTTTTTTCTTGCCTTTTAGTGTCTGTTATCCACACCCCTATATTCCTTACATTCCATGGGGAACCAATGATGTTGATGTGGTAGTAAATGCCAATGTACTTACCTATTTAACAAAAAAAGGTACGCTAAATCAGAGCAAAGGTCACGAAGCAGCACACAAACTTATAGCAAAGCATACCAAACGTGGTCACTGGAATCGAATGGGTATTTATTATCCTAATCGTTATCATTTCCATTTTGCTATTAGTCGAGCCTTGGCAGCGGGCGACACCGCCTTAAAATCTTCTGCTCAGTTGCTTTTAAATCATTTGAATCAAACACAAAATCCTGATGGAAGCTATCAAAGCTGGAAGCACGTAAACAAAAGAGATATATTACAATCTACCACTTATGCTCTGTTATCTATGCTTTATTTGAAAGAGTCAGGGCTTGAAGTTTCACAGGAAACAATTAATCGAGCAGTTAAATATATTGATACTCAAAAGAAAATGGAAACCAACCAAAACTATTGGAAGGGAGGTGTGTTCTTTTCGGGAGGGACAGTTGTACGCAATATTCTTTACTTTACTTCCGATGCCTATACAACGGCTTTAGTAGCAATGGCCTATCAGAAATATCTGAAAATACATAATAAAAAATAAGAAACAGCACCTTCTTTCAAAAAAGCCAAGATAAGGAGCTATGTATTACTGTATAAATTTCAGAATGTTCTCTAAGCATTATTTTCACAAATTTGCTATTCTAAAACTTAAAATAATAGTTTTTCCGCGGTTCATTTTACTTGTTCAAAATGCCTTTTTTTTCATAAACAAACTTTTTTTCGAAATATTTTAAGAATTTTATAAAAAAAATGATTTTTCTCGAAACATAAATACAAACATTCTGTTAAACCTTTACTTTGCTTTGTAAATGAAAAGCGACTATGAACGTGTTATTTGATACACTATGCGGAGCTAAACTAAACTTTTCAATAAAGTCAAGAAATGAGTAATTATTCCATTAAAGATTTAGAACAACTATCTGGTATCAAAGCCCATACTTTGCGTATATGGGAACAGCGGTACAATATCATTAATCCAAAAAGAACTGATACCAATATCCGTACTTACGATGATAGTGATTTGAAATTGGTTCTGAATATTGCATTGCTCAAAGACCACGACTACAAGATTTCGGAAATTGCTAAACTTAGTTTAGAAGAACTCTCGAAAGAGGTATTGGCTATTTCGGATAAACAACTCAATTATCCCGACCAGATTCATGCTCTTACCATTGCCATGATTGATTTGGATGAGGAGCGTTTCGAAAAAATCATTGCTACAAATATTTTGCAATTTGGTTTCGAGAATACAATGGTTAACATCATTTATCCATTCCTTACTCGAATCGGTACTTTGTGGGTGACTGGTTCTATTGGCCCCGCACAAGAGCATTTTATTACGAATCTGATTCGTCAGAAAATTATCGTGGCAATTGATGGCCAAGTCATTAAACCAGACGCAAATTCTAAGAAATACGTATTATTTACACCAGAAGGCGAGTTCCACGAAATTCCACTCTTATTTGCCAATTTTGTGCTAAGAGCAAGAAATAATAAGGTAATTTATTTGGGGCAAAGCTTACCATTTTCTGAACTACAATTTATTTGTGACCATCATAAGCCCGATTATTTATTTACTGTTATTACCTCTACACCGGGACAAGATGAAATACAGCAATATGTAAATAAGCTAGGAGAGACTTTTTCAGATATAAATATTTTGCTTACGGGTTATCAAGTAATTGGACAAGGACTCGATATTCCACCAAATACTGATGTAATTAATAATGTAAGGCAATTAATGGAAGTAGCCACTAATTAATAAATAAAAAATTCGAGGCGGTTCAAATTGAATCGCCTCGAATTTTTTACGAACCACTCAGCAAATTATGCTGCTTCTTGGTTTTGTTTATTTTTGAAAGTATAAATCAAAACACCAATTCCGAGCAAAACCGCAGGAATACTCAGAATCTGACCCATATTTAATGCCATTTTATCTTCAAAAGCTTCTTGATTTTCTTTCAAAAACTCATAGCAAAAACGAAGCCCAAATACCCAAATCAAGAAAATTCCGAGCAAAAGTCCACGAGGTGTTTTTTCCTTAAACTTATTCCAAATGCTATAAAGAATGACAAAAAGTATCAAGCAAGATAATGCTTCGTAAAGCTGAGCAGGGTGGCGTGCAAAAGGCTCAGGGGTCATGATTAAATCGCCAGTTGGTGTTTGACTAAAAGCATTAAACCTGAAAGCCCAAGGTACATTAGTGGCCTTGCCAACTATCTCGTGATTCATCAAATTTCCCATACGAATAAAAAATCCAGCTAAGGCTACCGTAATTACAATGCGGTCGGCCACCCACAAAAATGGTTGGTCTTTGTGGCTGCGAGCGTAGATAACCAATGCGGTAATGATACCCACTAAGGCTCCATGACTTGCCAAACCTTGATACGGTGGCGTAATCATATCAATCAGAAATTCGCCCGGATTTTTTAGAAAACTATCAAATTCATAAAAAAAGTAATGTCCGAACCTCGCACCGATAACCGTTGCGATAATCATCACAAATAAAAGTGTATCGAGATCTTTTTCTGATTTGTGTTCTTTTCTGAAAACATTGAGCATAATTTGGTAGCCCAACAAAAAGCCCGAAGCAAACAAAAGTCCATACCAGCGTAATTCAAAACTGCCCAGTTTTGCTATAATCGGATTTACATTCCACGGAATTTCTAAAAGAGTCATGTATAATTGGGTTTGAAATTTCCTCAAAAATATGAGTTTTCTCTGAGAGGTTGCTTAATTTTGTGACAGATTCTTCAAAAATGTTGTTGTACTTTAAAATACAATATTTTTTTAGAAATAGTTTTTTCGTAAAGATATGCTCTAAACGAAAATAAGCATGTAATTATTAACTTTTTAATGCCTTAAATTAATCCTCTTTGATTTGAGGCTTTTATGCAAATGAAAATAAACATCGGTATTATTGGTGGAGCTGGCTACACAGGTGGCGAATTGCTCCGTATTTTACTTAATCACCCAGCAGTAAATATTGGCTTCGTTAACTCGAAGAGTCAAGCAGGAAAACCCATTTATGCTACTCATACCGATTTAATTGGCGAAACAGACATACTTTTCACCGACCAAATGCCTTTCGAAGAAGTTCAAGCTATTTTCTTATGTTCGGGGCACAACGAATCGAAAAAGTTCTTGGCCGAAAATAGTGTTCCTGACCACGTGAAAATCATTGACCTAAGCACTGATTTCCGTGACCAAAGTAATGGTTTTATCTATGGTTTACCAGAATTACAAAAAGATTTAATCAAAACCGCTAATCGTATTGCCAACCCTGGTTGTTTTGCCACGAGTATCGAATTAGCACTTTTACCATTGGCTAGTGCTGGTTTATTGAGTGAAGATGTGCATGTAAGTGCCGTGACAGGTAGTACTGGAGCGGGACAATCGCTTTCGGCAACCACCCATTTTAGTTGGAGAAATAATAATATTTCTATTTATAAGGCTTTCACGCACCAACATTTAAAGGAAATCAATCAAAGTCTTAAAACCCTTCAACCCAATTTTGGCAAAGCTGTAAACTTCATTCCTTACCGCGGAAACTTTAGTCGTGGTATCATGGCTAATGTTTACACCAAATTTGCCGGAACAATCGAAGAGGCCAAAGAACTTTATAAAAACTATTATGCATCGCATCCTTTTACACACTTAAGCGAGGCTAACGAAATAGATTTAAAGCAAGTTGTAAATACCAATAAGTGTATTTTACATCTCGAAAAACACGATGATAATTTACTCATTACGAGTATCATTGATAACCTAACAAAGGGTGCATCGGGGCAAGCAGTACAAAATTTAAACCTCATTTTTGGATTAGACGAAACCACTGGTTTAAAATTAAAGCCAATCGGTTTTTAAAAGGAATATTCAAAAACCCATGCTTCTATTCAAGAAGCATGGGTTTAATTTTTACAAGCTTTTGATTCTCAACCTAATAGCCGTTTGGGTTTATAAAATCGCCTTTCAACAATATTCCGCCAGAAATTTTGTTATAAAACTGCCATAAAAGGTTAAATTTGTAGTTTAAAAAAATAAATTATTGATAATCAGGCTATAAATTTCTGTCAACCTGTCAGTTTTTAAGTTTTGGCTACATATTTGATAAAACTAAACTTCATAATTTCGAGAATTAACGAACAAGAAATATAAAATGCTTAATTTTTTAACAAAAGGAATCACGCAGATTTTCGGTACTAAATCTGACAAAGATAACAAAGAGTTACAGCCCTATGTAAAGCTCACTAACGAAGAGTTCGCAAAATTAGCAAACCTTTCGAATGATGAATTCAGAGCAAAAACAAAAGAACTTCAAGATTACATCGCTCAGAAACTTTCACACATTGATGAGCAAATAAAAGCCATCAACGAAAATATCGAGAAAAACCCTGATATGTCGGTTGATGCTAAAGAAGCAAACTTCAAAAAAATAGATGCTTTAAAACTTGATAGAAATAAAGAGTTAGAAGTTGTTTTATTAGAAATTCTGCCAAAAGCATTTGCGATTGTTAAAGAAACAGCCAGAAGATTCTCCGAAAGTTCTGAAATTGTGGTTACAGCTTCGCACCTCGACCGTGAATTAGCTATGCGTAAATCGCACATCACTATCGAAGGCGATAAAGCCATCTGGAAAAACCAATGGGTAGCCGCTGGTAACCTAATGACTTGGAACATGGTGCATTACGATGTTCAGATTATTGGAGGTGCAGCTTTACATAAAGGAAAAATTGCCGAAATGGCAACAGGTGAAGGTAAAACATTAGTAGCTACTTTCCCAGCATTCTTAAATGCTTTAGCTGGAAAAGGTGTTCACGTGGTTACTGTAAACGACTACTTGGCTCGTCGTGACTCTGAATGGATGGGGCCAATTTTTGAGTTTAATGGCATTACTTGCGAATGCATTGATAAATATCCAGCAAACTCAGCGGCACGCCGTGCGGCTTATCGTGCTGACATTTGCTACGGTACAAACAACGAGTTTGGTTTTGATTACCTACGTGATAACATGGTAAACGACCCAGAAGAACTCGTACAACGCGAGCACCACTACGCAATGGTCGATGAGGTTGACTCAGTTTTGATTGATGATGCCCGTACGCCATTGATTATCAGTGGGCCAATGGCTCGTACTGGTGACGAAGAATTGTTCTTATCTTTGAAACCACGTATCCAGAGGGTGGTCGAAGCACAAAAAGTACTTACTAACGCTTATTTAATCGAAGCTAAAAAATTAATTGGTGCGGGCAATAAAAAAGAGGGTGGCTTAGCTCTTTTCCGTGCATTTAGAGGTTTACCCAAAAATAAACCATTGATTAAGTATTTATCGGAAGCAGGTATTAAAGCTATTCTTCAAGAAACAGAAGCAATTTACTTGGCAGAAAACCAAAAGTTAATGCCAGAAGCAGATGCTCCTCTTTATTTTACTATTGATGAAAAAAATAACTCAATTGAGTTGACAGATAAAGGAATTGATTTCTTGACTGGTGAAAGTGAAGACCATAATTTCTTCGTAATGCCAGATTTAGGTGTTGACTTAGCTGCTATTGCCAAATCAGACTTGAATGAACAGGAGAAAATCTTGAAAAAAGACGAAATTATTCGTGATTATTCTACCAAAGCCGAACGTATTCACGCTGTCAATCAATTATTAAAAGCTTATACTTTATTTGAAAAAGATGTAGAGTATGTGGTGATTGATAATAAAGTAATGATTGTTGATGAGCAGACGGGTCGTATCATGGATGGTCGTCGCTGGTCAGATGGTTTACACCAAGCAGTAGAAGCGAAAGAAAATGTAAAAGTTGAGGATTCAACTCAAACTTACGCAACAATTACGCTTCAAAACTATTTCCGTATGTACCACAAATTAGCGGGTATGACGGGTACTGCAGAAACAGAAGCAGGTGAATTCTGGAAAATTTATAAATTAGACGTGGTTTCGATTCCTACAAACCGTGCGGTTGTAAGAAAGGACCAAGAAGATAAAGTTTATAAAACCGTACGCGAGAAATATAATGCAGTTGTAGAAGAAATCGTAGAGTTAGTAAATATTGGTCGTCCAGTCTTAGTGGGTACAACATCGGTTGAAAACTCAGAGATTTTGAGCCGTATGCTTACACTTCGTAAGATTCCACACCAAGTATTGAACGCCAAGCAACACGCTCGTGAAGCCGATATTGTTGCAGAAGCGGGAAAGCCAGGAACGGTAACGATTGCTACCAACATGGCTGGTCGTGGTACTGATATTAAGCTTACTGCCGAAAGTAAAGCGGCGGGAGGTTTGGCAATTATCGGTACAGAACGCCACGATTCACGTCGCGTTGACCGTCAGTTACGTGGTCGTGCAGGTCGTCAAGGAGACCCGGGTACTTCTCAATTCTTTGTTTCGCTTGAAGACCAATTGATGCGTTTATTCGGCTCTGACCGCATCGCGTCTGTTATGGATCGCATGGGCATGGAAGAAGGCGAGGTAATTCAGCACTCTATGATTACAAGCTCCATTGAAAGAGCTCAGAGGAAAGTAGAAGAGAATAACTTCGGAACTCGTAAGCGTTTGATTGAATACGATGATGTAATGAATATCCAACGTGATACCATTTATAAACGTCGTAAAAATGCCCTTTTCGGCGACCGTCTTTCACTCGATATTGCCAATATTCTTTATGATACTTGTAATGACATCGTAATGAATGCCGAAGGTAATTACGATGAATTTGAACTGCGTTGTATGCAAAAGTTGGCTATTCAGCCAGAAATTGCACGCAATGAGTTTTCAAAGGGAAATCCGAAATTGGTGGAAAGACTATATTTACAAGCTGAGAAAGCCTACAAAGCTAAAAACGATGAAATTCGTAAAAATATGGTTCCAGTACTTTCAAATGTACTTCAAGACCGTCGTGCACTAATTGATGAACCATTTATTGCGATTGTTGGCGATGGCAACCAAAATATTGGTTTGTATTGTAATCTTAAATCTGCCGTAGAAAGCGATGGCCGTGAATTGATTAAAGAAATCGAAAAACATATTTCGTTGAGTGTAATTGACCAAGAATGGAAAGAGCATCTTCGTGATATGGATGATTTGAAACAATCGGTTCAAAATGCCTCTTACGAACAAAAAGATCCTTTGTTGATTTACAAATTTGAAGCAGTTGAGTTATTCAAAAACTTCTTAAACAAAGTAAATACTGATACTGTAAGCTTCTTAATGAAAGCTAACGTGGTTGAGCTTCGTTTCCAACAAATGACACCACCAAAGGTAGAAACGCCAAAACTTCAAACGAATAAATCGAGCGATGAAGATGGTGGCGATGGAGCAAGCAAAACAACACCGTTACGCAATATAAAAATAGCTGACCGAAACCAACGTGTGAGCGTGCAATATAAAGATGGTACAGTAAAACGTGATGTGAAATACAAAAACGTAGAAGATGATGTGGTAAATGGTAAAGCTGTTTTGATTGAGTAGTGGCTAAATCATTTAAATAGATATAATAAAGGCGTTGGGTTTCTCCAACGCCTTTTCTTTTTCTGAATATGCTCCTTTTTACAATTTCAATCGAAAGTTTTTTCAATGTAAATCAGTAATCTTTTCATTGGTAAAGATTACGTACAACTTAAAAACGCCCTTTAACTATATATTTTTCAATAAAAAAGGTTTATTTAGCATAATTTTTATCAAACTATTGATAGAAGTTCAAAATCAATTTCATAACTTTGCAGTCCGAAAAAAGTCTGATATAGATTTTTACAAATATTTTTTGAAATTAAAACTTGATTATCATTACTTAATCAAGTCGAAACGATAAATTAAAGCGGTAGTCGCACTATCTAAAATGGCAAAAAAAGAAAAATCAGGTCTTGAAATTATTGAAAGCCCAGAAGCTCTACAACAAGAATTTAACAAAGCAGAAGGCTTTTTGAAGAACAATCAAAAACTATTAACTATCATTGGTGGTGGTATTTTAGCGGTTGTTTTAGGTGTAGTAGGATATAATTATTACACAAATTCTCAAGATGACGAAGCTCAAGCAGCCATGTTTAATGCTGTATATGCATTCGAAGCAGATTCATTAAAACAAGCTTTGAACGGTACAGGCGGTAATGAAGGTCTTTTGGCAATTGCTGATAACTATGGTTCTACAAAAGCAGGTAAATTAGCTAACTTTTATGCTGGTGTAGCATTAGTAAAACAAGGTAAATACGATGAAGCAATTGAGCATTTGAAAGACTTTAGCTCAGATGACCTTCTTGTACAAGCAAGATCATACGCATTGATTGGTGATGCTTATATGGAAAAGAAAAGCGTAGATGACGCAATCTCTTACTACAAAAAAGCAGCTGATTATAAGCCAAACAAAACTTTCACTCCAATTTACTTAATGAAATTGGCTAATGCTTATGAAGTTGCTAAAAATAACAAAGAAGCATTAGAGGTTTACAGTGATATTATCACAAATTATCCTGAATCAATTGAAATTGGTAACGCCAAGAAATATAAATCCAAACTCGAAGGCACTGTCGGCGAGTAATACTTGGTTATGCAATAAAAAATATAATCAAAGGGATAAGCCGAACGAGGTTTATCCCTTTTTTTTAATTTATCTAGAAAAACTATGTCGTCAGCTAATAAAAATTTAAGCGAGTTCAGTACCTCGAATTTACCCGATGTTAGTCAGAAGAAATTTGCTATTGTTGTAGCCGAATGGAATGCTGAAGTTACCGAAGCACTTTTTGATGGGGCCTATAAAACACTCATCGAAAATGGTGTAAAACCAGAAAATATCGTAAGAGCAAATGTGCCCGGTAGTTATGAACTAAGTTTTGGTTCGCAGGTTTATGCCCAAAAAGCAGATATTGATGCCATAATTGCTATTGGTTGTGTAATTCAAGGAGAAACCAAGCACAATGATTACATCAATCATGCAGTTGCTCAAGGTTTGACTAACGTTTCTCTGAAATATAATAAACCCGTGATTTTTGGGGTATTAACGCCTAATAATCAACAGCAAGCACTCGACCGAGCAGGTGGTATTCATGGCAATAAGGGCGATGAAGCAGCCATAACTGCCATCAAAATGTTGGCTCTTGTTTAATAAAAAATTATCATTGCAAATACTCAAATAAAAATACTGATAATCAACAAGCTAAACAATTCACTTTTTTAAACGGGCGGAGTTCCGTCTTATTCATTTAAAATTAAATTTAAAAAATGCAAGTTTGGAAATTTGGCGGGACTTCAGTAGGTAAGCCCGAGCGTATGCACTCTATTCGTAATTTAATTACTGAAGATAGTGGACGTAAAATCGTAGTATTGTCAGCTCTTTCGGGTACGACCAACGCTCTAATTGCTATTGGCGAGTCGCTTAAGGCAAACAATGATGCAGATGCTATCGAGAAAATTGATGCACTATATGCTCATTATGAGTCTTTTATTAAGGAATTATACAAAACCGAAGAAGGTTATACCAAAGGTAAAAACATCATCGAAAAAGAATTTAACTTTATTCGTTCGTTGGTGAATATTAAACCATTCTCTCTCAAACAAGAAAAGGAAATCGTTGCAGAAGGTGAATTGCTTTCTACGCAAATGTTTGAGGCATATTTACAAGAAGAAGGTGTAAACTCGGCTTTGCTTCCAGCTTTAGATTTCATGTTGATTGATGCTGATAACGAGCCTGTTTTAAGTTTTACTGAAGAAAAACTTACAGCAATGCTTGGGCAACTTCCAAATACACAAATATTTATCACGCAAGGTTTTATCTGCCGCAATCCACGTGGTGAAGTAGATAACCTCAAACGTGGGGGCTCAGATTATACAGCTTCATTAATTGGTGGTGCAATTCGTTCGGAAGAAATCCAAATCTGGACTGACATCGACGGCATGCACAACAACGACCCACGTATTGTGAAGCGTACTTTCCCAGTACGTGAGCTTACATTTGAAGAAGCGGCAGAACTGGCATACTTTGGAGCAAAAATCCTTCACCCAAGTACAATCACACCAGCAAAAATGCGTAGTGTTCCTGTTCGCTTGAAAAATACAATGGAGCCAAACGCATACGGTACACTTATCGCCGATAAAACTACCGACTCTGAGATTAAGGCTATTGCCGCCAAAGATGGCATTACAGCAATTTACATTCACTCAACTCGTATGCTGAATGCTTATGGCTTTATGAGAAGAGTATTTGAAGTATTCGAAAACTACAAAACTCCAGTAGATATGATAACTACTTCGGAGGTTTCGATAGCCGTAACGATTGATAATGCTGATAATTTAGATAAAATTACGGCAGTTTTAGGTCAATTTGCCGATTTAGAAGAGCATGACCGCAATCAATCAATCATTTGTATCGTGGGTAATTTCAAAGCTGATAAAGCAGGTATTGCTCTAAAAGTTATGGAAGCCATGCGTGATATTCCGATTAGAATGATTTCTTACGGAGCTTCAGAGCATAATATCTCACTTTTAGTTGATACAAAAGATAAAAATGCAGCCTTGAACGCACTCAACGAAGGGTTGTTTAAGTTTGATTAATTGTTATTAGTGCCATTACTTCATCAATAATTAATGCAAAATCAACGAGAAGAGGCATCAAAACCTCTTCTCAAAAAATATAATAGCAATGCTACAACTCAATTTTATTAAAGAAAACAAACAAGCTACCATTGATAGCCTCAAACGTAAGTATTTTAAAAATGCCGATGAGACTGTTGAAGCTGTTTTAGCCATCGACCAGAAACGTCGTGAAACACAAGCTGAGCTCGATGCAACTTTAGCGAGAGCCAATGCCCTTGCCAAAGAAATTGGCGGCTTGATGAAAGCTGGAAAAAAAGAAGAAGCCGAAGCTGCGAAAGCAGAAACAGCCGAATTGAAGATAAAATCTAAAGGTTTGGAGGAAGATTTGAAAAATTCGGAAGCGGAGCTTTATGACATCATGGTTACGATTCCGAACTTACCACACGCAAGTGTACCAGACGGCCGTACACCAGAAGAAAACCTCAATGTCTTTCAAGCTGGAGAAATACCTACTTTGCACGAAGATGCTTTACCACACTGGGAACTCATTAAGAAATACGACATAATTGATTTTGATTTAGGAAATAAAATCACAGGAGCGGGATTTCCAGTTTATAAAGGAAAAGGAGCAAGAATCCAACGAGCTATGATTAACTTCTTTTTAGATGAAGCATTAGCAGCGGGGTATTTCGAAATTCAACCACCAATTTTAATTAATAAAGATTCTGGTTTCGGAACTGGTCAGTTGCCTGACAAAGAAGGACAAATGTACCATGCAACTGTAGATGATTTGTATTTGATTCCTACGGCGGAAGTTCCAGTAACAAATATTTACCGCGATGTTATTTTATCAGATGCGGAGTTACCAATTAAAAATGTGGCTTACACGCCTTGTTTCCGTCGTGAAGCAGGAAGCTGGGGGGCTCACGTGCGTGGTTTGAATCGTTTGCACCAATTCGATAAAGTTGAAATCGTACAAGTTCGCAAGCCTGAAGAATCATATCAAGCTCTAGATGAGATGGTAGAACACGTAAAATCATTGCTTGAAAAATTAGAATTACCTTACCGTATTCTTCGCCTATGTGGTGGCGATATGGGCTTTACTTCAGCTTTGACTTATGATTTTGAAGTATATTCTGCGGCTCAAAAACGCTGGTTAGAAGTAAGTTCAGTTTCAAACTTTGAATCATATCAAGCTAATCGTTTGAAACTTCGTTATAAAGTAGATGGTAAAACTCAACTTTTGCACACACTCAACGGTTCGGCCTTAGCATTACCACGTATTTTGGCATCAATTTTAGAAAATTCTCAAACACCAGAAGGTATCAAAATACCAAAAGCATTAGTGCCTTACTGTGGTTTTGAAATGATATAATATTTAGTTTTTACAAAAAGAAAAGCCTCATTATCAGATAATAATGAGGCTTTTTTGATGTAAATTACTTCTTAAAACTCCCAAACAAATCCTAAAGATGGAGTTACTGATACATCGTTATTATCTAAAATCAACGGAACAGCATTTGCACCATCTCTTCGTAGTGGCAGGCCATCAGTTGTCTGAAAACCAGTATTATCAGCATTTCGAGCAAAAGTATATTGTGGAAATGCTGGAGTCTTGAATAATAAAGCATTTTGCACATCTAAATAAAGGTCGAACGTGGTTTTTCTAAAATTCCATTTTTTATCAACCCTAAAATCAAATCTTTTAAAATTACCCAATCTCCCTTGATTTAATCTTGTATAATCAAGTGTACCACGACCAACTAATGAATAATTTGCTTGTGAAGCTGCCAAATCAAATGGCGTATATGGTGCTCCCCCTTGCGAAAGCCATTTCAAGCCCATTTCCCAGCCATGTTTAAATTTACGTCCAAGTTGAGCCGAAAGTATATGGCGGGTATCCCAAGCTGATGAGATTAGTTTCCCATCGGCTCCCGAAAATTCGCTTCTAAAAAGCGTATAACTTAATACCCCAAAGAAATTTTTGGTTAATTTTTGTTGGAAAAAGAATTCAACACCGTAGCTTCGGCCTTTACCAATTGATACTACTTGCTCATTGCCGATAGCACCGAAATCGCCTCCTTCATTAGCCAATGAAATTCCTCTACTTACGGTAACTGGATAGTTTCTATACTTTTTATTAAAAGCTTCTACCGTTATTCTAGTTTGTGGAGTTGGAATAAACTCTAAACCAGCTACTAAGTGGTCTGACTGAATGTATTTATTGGCTTTATTCGTAAACTGGTTGTCATTTTGATAACCCAAAACGGTGTAGATTGGCACTTTAAAATAACGCCCGGCCGAGACATTTACTCTCCATTTATCAGCAAATTGATAACTTAATGAGGTTCGTGGACTAAGTGTTTCGAGCGGTTTTCCTCCATCAACAGTAAACGAGTTCATGTCGGTTCTGATTCCAGCAGAAAGACTGAGTTTTTCGTTGAAAAACTTCCTTGAAACTTGTCCAAAAGCTCCATATTTAAAGAAATTAATGTCAGTATTAAACTTAACACTTATACCGGGTTGAATAATTTGCCCCGTTGCATTTCTAATTTCACGACTAAAAATATTAAAAAAGTCATTATTATACTTCACATATTGAATCACTCCCCCGTAGCTATACTCCCACTTTCCTTTATACTGGTTTACATCAATTCTAAACTTATTTTCAATCTCTTGTGATTGTGAGTTAAACACCCTTAGTGCAGGGTCATCACTCTTGCCATCTTCATATCGGTCGAGTGCATTATCGAACATATTTCGGCTCAAAGCAATATTAATATAGCCATTTGTAATAAGTCTTTTCAATGAAGCTCCAACGGTATAATTCCATTGTTTAATAAGCGGATTCGAACGTAGAATATATTCTTTTGAAGCATCGGTTTCTTTCGGTACACCAAAATAAAAATCATCAATTGCTCCTACTCCGATTAAGTTTAATGTTGTTTTCTTATTGAATTTATGCGTGATTTTGTACTGAAAATCCCAGTAACTTGGTCGAATTGGCAAATCAAGAGCAGAAAATAAAAGTTGCAAATACGAGCGGCGTGCCGATGCTAAAAATGTTGTTTTCTGCGAAATTGGACCTTCAAGGGTGGCCGCTACTTCAGTCGAACTCAACCTCACATTTCCCTCTACTTTATTGGGGTTTCCATCTCTTTGTTTGAATTGTAAAACCGAAGAAAGTGCATTATCATAGCGAGCATTAAAACTACTCGTCGAAAGCGTGGCATCTTCAATAAACGAAACATTCAGAATACCAGTTGGGCCACCTGAACTTCCTTGTGTAGCAAAGTGATTGATTACAGGAATCTCAATTCCATCTAAATAAAAAACATTTTCATTGGGACCTCCACCTCTAATCACTAAATCATTTCTGAAACCGCCCACAGAGCCCGCCGTGCCACCAACACCAGGTAATACGCCAATTACACGAGAAATATCAAAATTTCCACCTGGATTATTTTTGATTTCCTCGGCTGTTAGTTTCTGAATCGAATTGGGTGTTTCGATATTTGCTACCGAAACAGAGCGATTAACGACCACTTTTACTTCATCAAGTGTTTGTGATTCTTCTTCCAACTCAAACGTAATCTGTTGTGTATTACCCGTTGTAAGGTTAATATTAAACTTGGTTAGAGGTTTGTAGCCCACAAATGTTGCTTTCAAATTATAACTGCCCACGGGTAGGCTTATCTTGAAATTTCCATCAATGTCGGTGGTTACACCTTTCTGGGTGTTTTCTACTTGAATCGTTACGCCAATAAGTGGCTCTTGAGTTTTACGGTCTTTAACTGTTCCTTGAATTTCGCCCGTACGTTGGGAATAAGCTACACCCACAGAAAGAAAAAATACGGCCAATAATTGTAAGATTTTGTGCATAATATGTTGATTTTAATGTTTATGGCTGAGTTTTTAAATTATCAGCAACATTTCAAGTGTGTTTTTGTTATTTAATAGTAAAACATTTTTAATTGAAATATGTTTTGTTTTTGTACTAAAAAAAATAATTTAGCACAAAAAAACACTTTTAGTTTTGCCTTGATGAATTATAGTATCTTACAAAAATTAATTACAGACTTAGAAAGCATCGAATCTGAGCAATCCTCGAAGCCAATTTCGATGGAAGATTTTGTGGTATTTCTCAACCAAAAATATTTGGGCAGACTACTTACACCCGAAAGCCCAACTTTACCTTCTGAAAATGAAGAAACAAATATTGGTCAGTTAGTTGCGTTTATGTATCGCTATGCCAAAGGGTATATCAAAAAGGCATTGGAAGAATCAACCATCTTGACCTTGGATGATTTTGGTTATTTGGCTGCGGTATGGCAATATAAAAATCCAACCAAAACTCAAGTAATTGAAAAAAATATTCATGAAAAAAACACAGGAATGGAGATAATTAAAAGACTGATAAACAGCCAGTTACTCGAACAATACGACGATGATTTAGATAAAAGAAGCAAGCGTTTGAGGATTACTCCATTAGGTCAAGCCGAACTTTTCAAATCATTTGAAGGAATGATGAAAGTAAGTAAGATTATTTCAGGGCAATTGAATGAAACGGAGCGTTTGCAACTATATTATCTTTTAAATAAACTCCATCATTTCCATAATCCGATTTTTTTAAACGACCGTGAGGCCAGTATTGATAGAGTTTTGGAGAAATATTTTTAAAATAAAAAACCGCCTTTGAGGCGGTTTTTTTGTATAATTATAAGTAGATATTATCGGCTTGATTCCATCATAGAAAGGAGTTGGTCTAACTCATATTCTAAAACTTTTCCATTTTGACGGAGTTTCTTCACATCTTGTAACTCAATACCATTTCGAACATAAGTCGGAGTTGTATTTAAAGCTGGGTTTCGGTAACCTTCACGCATAAATCTTTGAATCATCGCTCTGATTTGCTCCATTGGGTCTTTTTGCTCAACTTTTGGCTCAAGTTGCTCAATAAAATTCGGATTCGGCGACTCTTCCGAAGGATATTGTGTACTACTTGCACTTCCTGTTGCCACAACTTGCGGTGTTGATGGTGTTGAAGAGGCTGCTGTAGCTACTGCAAGCGGAACTGCATTAGAAGCTGTTGCCGTAGGGCCAGCCACATGCATTGGTCTTACAACCTCCATCACAGGCGGTTGAGGAATATCAATTTCAAATGGCGGTGGTACATTTTCATAACCTGCTGCAACGATTGTTACGCGTACTTTTTTACCCAAGTTTTTATCAATCGCAAAACCGTGCTTAAACAAACGAGCTTTAGTTTGAATTTGGCTTTCAACAAACTTTGTTACTAAAGTTTGGTCAGAAAGCTTGATTTTATGTTCAGGGCTATAAGCAATACTTAACAAGACTCTTTGGGCACCATTAATGTCATTGCTTTCTAATAATGGCGAAGAAAGAGCCAATTTAATTGCTTCTTCTGCACGGCGTTCGCCCTCTGCTTCGGCAGTACCCATAACAGCTTGTCCTGCATTACCCAATACCTTTTTCACATCAGCAAAGTCAAGGTTAATAATACCCGGACGAGTAATAAGTTCGGCAATACTTTTCACGCCATTAGCCAATACATCATCAGCCTTTGCATAAGCCTCTTCTATATCCATATCACCAAAAGTTTGCTCTAAACGCTCATTTTTGATGATAAGTACGGTATCGCTACATTTTTTTAACTCTTCAATACCCGCACGAGCTTGAAGAATTTTATCTTCTCCTTCAAAAGTAAATGGGTCAGTTACCACTGCAACTGTCAGTAATTTCATTTCACGTGCAATACGTGCAATTACTGGTGCTGCACCTGTACCCGTACCACCGCCCATACCAGCCGTGATGAATACCATCTCCGTTGGTTCTTTGAGCATTTCTCTGATAGCTTTTTCGCTTTCTTCGGCTGCCTTTCTTCCCATTTCTGGTTCAGTTCCAGCACCTAAACCTTTGGTTAGCTCAATACCAATTTGTAAACGTTTTATTTCAGGCGAAGCAGATTCGAGTGCTTGTTGGTCTGTATTACAAATTACCAAGCCTATATCACTTACACCCATGTTGTGCATGTGTTTAACAGCATTACAGCCAGCTCCACCTACACCAATTACCTTGATTATATTCTTGAACTTATTCTTTGAAACGAGTTCGTATTCTGGTTCTTCTGACATCGTGATGAAATTTTATAGATTAGGAAAAGCTGCTGTTTATTTTTTAAAAATTGGATTCATGGCTTTAAACTATTTTAATATTATGTATAACCCTTATCGTCGCCTAAGTCATTTTTTGAAGAATTCATTTGGCGTTTTAACCATCCAAATAATCCTCCACTTGTTTGGGGTTCTTCTGCTTGCGGTGGTTCTACTTCTTTATGACGACCACCATTCAATGGTTCGATACCGTTTAAGTAAATATGTGTTTGACTGTCTGGAATTTCTCCCCAAATAACTTCTTGTGGTACACGCTCATCTAATGGCAAAAATCCTGATAATACCAAGCCCAATACAGTTGCGTATTTGGGGTCAACGACTTTACTTAGGGCACTTTCACCAATATTTCTCATATTATTGCCTACCCTTACATTCATGCCCTCAGTTACTTGATAAAAGACATCTTTTATCATACGAATATTAGCTGTACCGCCAGTCAGCACAACACCACTAATCAGTTGCCCATCATAGCCTGAATGTATAATTTCGGCCATTACCATTGCTGCAATTTCTTTGAGGCGTTCTTCGATGATAACGCTTACATTTTTAGCAACGATTTCTTTATCGGGTAAACCTTCGACACCTGGTATCTTAATGATATCGTTTTTACCAACTTCTGCGGGTGGCACATCACCTACAATGAGTTTGAGCTTTTCGGCGTGGTCGGGCAAAATTTGAAACGCCTTTACGAGGTCATTCGTAATGCTTCGACCAGCAAATGGAATAACAGAGATATGACGAAGCCCACTTTCATGAAAAATGGCAACTTCTGTGGTATCTCCTCCAATATTTACAACAGCCACACCTAATTTTCTATCTACCTCCTGCAATACCGACATGGCATCGGCAAGCGGTGAAAACAATGTATGTACGATTTTTAGTGGAATAAATCTCTTATTATCTTGAATCTTAACACCCACACTTTCGATTGTTTGGCGAAGAGCGATGTGTGGGTCATTGGGTGTTGAAATCAAGAAAAAGTTTCCACCGAGAGTAATACCAAAACGCCCAACTGGATTTTCAGGTACTAAAGAACGGTCAATTATAAACTCCTGTGGGAATGTATGTATAATAACATTTCCTGCCGTTGGGCGAAACGATTTTCGAATATCTATTGCTAATTTTTCAATTTCCTCACGGCGAATCGTCGTGCGGCTATCATTTCTTGTGATAAAATTTTGGTGTGATTTTCCTTCAACGTACTCCCCCGAAATATTTACGATTACGTTTTGAATATTAATGTCGGCTTTATCTGATAATTTAGTAAGGATACGGTCAATGTCACGAGCCGTAAACTCTAAATTTACAACCGTGCCATTTGATACTCTACCTCTTTGTGTAGGTTCTTCAACCATATCAAGAATTTTTACTTTCCCGATAGAGTCAATAATGCCCGCTACTGCACAAATTTTTGTGCTACCAATATCAATGCCTACAATTACACCTTTATTCATTTATTCTATCATTTAAGGCTCTTGACTCAAAAAAATAGTCAAAAGTCACAGCTATATCTCCTATTTACAAACAATTTGTCCATCATATTTAACACTTACTGACGAAAAACTATCCCACCCTTTTACTGGTAGGATTTGATTGTAAAATATCTTCAATCTGTTTAATCTATTCTCAATATTGCTGGGTTCGCCAAACTCAATAATGTGGTTACCCACTAATGGAACAATACTGATGTCTCCATCAGAATTGATGTCCAATTGGGTAAATTGGGCTTTTAGAAAGGAATCTTCATTAATTAACTTTATAAATTGAAGGTTCTTTTCCTGACGCTTTGCTTTTAAACTTGGCAAATTTCGGAAATATTCACCCGAAAGCAATAAAATTCTTGCTGAATATCGGTCAGAGAGTGGAAAAAAACTTCCCTCGGCATCAACATACACATCTTCGCGGCCATCTGACATTAAAATTCGGGCAATCGGAATGTGTTGTTCAACATCAACATGAAGTTTTCCATCTACACCTTTATAGACTTGACAAGATTTTATCTGGCGATTTTTGAGTACACGTTGCTCAATTGAGCGGAGGTCGATTTTTTCAAAATGTTTACCTACCAGTTGCTCACTGCCATATTTTGTCACTAAGTTTTCTACATCTTTATTAGTGATGAAATATTGTTCATCAGCATTTTTAATGTTTACTTCTATTTTTTTGCAGCGGTCTGACGAAAAACTATCTGTCGAAAAAGCAATTAGTAGCGTAATTGCTCCGATGGCAATTGTGCCAAAGAGAATCTTAGCTATTTTTCCGAAGTTAGTGTTACGAAACATTTATTTATGCAAATTAGTATTTTATTAATATTTTCAATCAAATTTTAATGATTAAACATTTTTTTTATAATTGATTAAGAAAATCATTGGGGTTATCAAGCATTTTGAACTCATCGGCGGCTTTAGGTTCTAAATCATTTTTACAAAGATTCTTAAGTCGTTCAACATCTTTATTCCAACGATAACCATCAAAATACTCCAATCCTTTGTGGTCACGAATTTTATAAAGGGCCGACTGTTTATAAGCCGTTCCTAAATAAACGTGTTTTAAGGCATTTTCTTTTCCCCATTTAATCACACGCCACATAAGCCATTTGCCAAGCGAATGGCTTCGCATGTATTCTGTATTAAAAAAGGCAAACCAATAATGGAGCATCTCTCCTTCAAGCACGGCAAAAACAAAACCGAGAAGCTTACCTTCAATACTAAATTTAAAGATATGCGTACCTGTTTCTCTCGAAAGAATATACTGCCAACGCTCCCAACTCATATTATCATCGCCAATACGTTGCGAAATATATTCTTGACTTAAGTTTACAAACTCAGCATCGTTTAGGTCAAAATCTGTTTTTTTAATTACATCCAGTGTAATATTAAGTGGCTCTACTAAACGATTTACTCGACGATTTTCTGAAGTATCTTCAAAACGGTCTAAATCAACTCTAAGGCTACGAGCCAAATAAAAAATATCGCCATTGATACCTAAATTTCCTGTATATGGTAGAAACCCTTTCTCATAAATTTCTGATAATTCGGCCTGCGATTCTTTCAAACAATAAATCGCATAATCGAAAGTATAAGTTGAGTAATCTACTCTATTTTCGGAAAAAAATATCTTCATAATTATATATCAAAAGCCCTTCTAATACCTTCGTTTCTTCAACTATTTAATGATTTTCAATACTTCGGCTGCAATTTCCTTTCCTGCCTCAGGTTTGGCTAAAGTCTTGATATTTTTACTCAATAATTGCATTTCTTGCTTATCATTGGCAAGTTTAACCACATTATCTACCAAAATATCGCGAGCCTCCACGTCTTTTACTAACCATGCGGCTTTTACGTTTACCAAACTCAGAGCATTTTGTGTTTGGTGGTCTTCGGCGGCTGTTGGTAATGGAACCAAAATTGATGGTTTTTCTGCTAAGCATAATTCCGAAACCGACAAAGCACCTGCACGAGAAACCACTAAATCGGCGGCGGCATAGGCTAAATCCATTTCGTAGATAAAATCTGATACAAATACACGCTGTGTTTGTAATGATTCAACCCCTTGCTTAGCTTTATTAATAAAAAGCTTACCTGTTTGCCAAATTACTTGAAGGTCGTTTGATATTAAATCGTTTAAACCTGCAAATATTGCCTCATTGATTGTTCTTGCTCCTTGGCTACCCCCAATTACTAAAAGTGTTTTTCGTTCGGGGTCGAGGCCAAAATGTTTAAATGCTTGCTCTCTCTTCGAATTCGTTTCAAGAATATCTTTTCTCACTGGGTTTCCCGTCATAATAATTTTTTCTTTCGGGAAAAACTGCTCCATATTAGGGTATGCCACACATATTTTTTGTGCTTTCTTCGCCACAAATTTATTAGTAACACCCGCAAACGAGTTCTGCTCTTGAATGAGCGTTGGAACGCCTAAGAAATTTGCCATAATCAGGGTTGGGCCACTGGCATATCCGCCTACACCAATCGCAATATCTGGCTTAAAGTCTTTAATCACTCGATACGTTTTCCAAAGGCTTTTGATTAGCTTCAGTGGTAATCCTAAATTGGCCAGCATATTCGAGCGGTTAATCCCTGCAATGGGTAAACCGATGATTTTATATCCAGCCTTAGGTACTTTCTCCATTTCCATTTTCCCTTCTGCTCCCACAAATAATATTTCATTAGAAGCATCAATAGCTTTTAGCTCATTGGCAATTGCTACTGCCGGATAAATGTGTCCACCCGTACCGCCACCACTGATGATAATTTTTTTCATATATAATTTATTTCTATACAGCTATTCTTTTTAAAGTGTTACAAACGAAAACGCTAGAATTACATCTAAGCATTAAGGGCTTTTTCCTTATCATCATATTCGCCTTTCGTTACACTCAATACAATTCCAATAGCTGTTGCGGTAAACAAAATTGAGGTTCCTCCCATACTCATCAAAGGAAGTGTTTGCCCTGTTACTGGCCCCAAGCCTACATTGATAAACATGTGAATAAATGCCTGAAACACAATACTAAAGGTAAGCCCCACACAAAGAAGCCCTCCGAAAGCTCGTTGTGTATTACTAACATTTTTAAGACCTCTATAGAGTAACCATAAATACAAACCCATGACAAATATGGCTCCCAACATACCGTATTCTTCAACAATTATTGCATAAATATAGTCTGAGAATGCTTCTGGCAAATAGTTCCGTTGAAAGCTGTTTCCGGGGCCTATTCCAATAATTCCTCCACGAGCGATTGCAATCATTGCTTGCTCTTTCTGGAAAGCATCATCACGGTCTGGATTTCCTATTTCCTTATCTCGATTAATATCAACATCAATAAATGCCTCGATACGTTCTAGTACAACCTGACCACGACCAAACTCTACGCCTTTTGAATATAAATAAACACTTATGCCTAAGACTGCAATTAATGCTCCTACAACCGCCGCTGCCATTCTGAAAAGGTACTTTCCTGGTACACGTCCCATGTACATAATAAGAAAACAAGTGACACCTAAAATAACCGCCGTTGAGAAATTGGTGATTGCCAACATACCACACAGTATCCCACACCAAAAAATCAAACCCATCAGTGTTTTTTGGGTGTATTGTACATTTTGGCGGCGTGCTAACATTGCAGCCAAATTGGTAATCAGCACCAAACGAACTAAATCGGATGATTGGAACGAAATACCAAAAAGATTAATCCAACGTTTGGTTCCACCAACTGTGGTACCAAATAAATACGTATATATTAATAGTACTGGCGTAATCCAAAGTAAAAGTCTTGAAATTCCTGCGTATTTCGTATAGTCAATACGATGAATAAACCATATAACAAATAGACCTAATAAAAGGTGACCCGTATGATTAAGTAAGTAGCTTTCGGTATTTCCTCCTGCCTTTTTATAAGCAAGAGCGGTACTGGCACTATAAACAACCAGCATACTAAATAAAGATAGAAGCACAATGATGAACCAGATTTGCCAGTCACCACGCAATTTGTCTTTCAACCACGTTTCCATGATTTTTCATAGGTAGCTAAGCTACCGTTTTGAGATTATAAGGATATAAGCACGATTATGATGCTTTTAAATTTAGACAAGTCTTTGTCTAAATTTAAAAGACGTAACAAATGTAAATTATTTCAAAATGAATGAAAAGAAAAATTTGAGAAATTTATTATAGGGTTCTAATGGAGGCGTTTTTGTCAAAAAAGACGCTTATTTTGGGTATTATGACAAAATTTTATTAGGCTTGACTGTTTAAATTGGTAAATACTTTTAAAAAATATTGTATTAAAAAAAGGCTATTTTTATTGAAAATCAAGGCATTAGATGCTTTTCCCTGTATTATTTTTTTGTTAAAAATTTACCTTATTTTTTATTAAATTTGATTTTTAACATTTCTCATGACAAACCAATGCTTATCAAAAAACTAATACTCCCTAAAACCTTAAGTGGACTGATTCTATTTTTCATAATTAGTTTAAGTTCTAAAGCACAAGTATCAAAATCAGCTCTTTTTACACAAGAAATCGCCGAGAAATTAGCGGTATTACCCTTACATTGTATTAATCAGGAGTTTCCTAATAAAACAGGGCACAGCTCTGATACCGCCGAAGACCATCAATTATTGCCTTCACAACTACACCCAAGTTTTTATGGTTGCCTCGATTGGCATTCAAGTGTGCATGGACATTGGATGTTGATTAAATTATTAAAGGTTTTTCCGAATATCAAAGATAGAGAAAAGATTATCAGTGTTTTGGATAACAATTTTCAAGCAGAGAAGATAAAAACAGAAGCTGAATATTTCACGAAGTATAAAACAACCGCTACCTTCGAACGAACTTATGGTTGGGCGTGGGTTTTGAAGCTCGACCAAGAACTACTTACCTGGAATGACCCGATAGCTCAAAAATGGTATCAAAATCTACAACCGCTCACGAAAGAAATAGTAAGACTTTGGACAGCATTCCTACCTAAACAAACTTATCCTAACCGCACAGGTGTACACCCTAATACTGCATTCGGTTTGGTTTTTGCCTTGGATTGGGCAAGAGCTACGAAAAATACTGAATTTGAAAAAGCTATTGTTGAAAAAGCTAAGCAGTTTTATAAATCTCAAATCAATGCTCCTGCATATTTAGAACCCGATGGCTCAGATTTTCTTTCTCCGAACCTCGAAATAGCCGATTTAGTGCGTCGAATCATGACCCCAAAAGAATTTGAAACTTGGTTTAGTGCTTTTCTTCAGCCAAAATCAATTCAAAATCTTTTAAAGCAACCTGTTGTTAGTGACAGAAAAGATTATCAAATAGTTCATCTTGATGGTCTAAGTATCAGCCGAGCATGGTGTTTCAAGGGAATTGCTTCTGTTCTACCCAAAAGTAACCCTTTGAAAGTAAAATTTGAGCAAACATCGGCTTCTTTCCTTAATAATGCTTTACCCAATGTTACCTCTGGGAATTATGGTGGAGACCACTGGTTAGGGTCTTTTGCGGTTTATGCAATTTTTGATTAATCCCTAAAATATAAAACCCTCAAGAGGAATATTTAATTATCTTGAGGGTTTTGATAAATCTGAAATCTTACTTTTCAGAAACTTTGGCCTTATTAGCTAACTTAACAATAAGGAAAATTACCCACGCAATAATCAAGAATTGTATCGTAATTTGAATAAAGTTACCATACATGATATTTACTGGATAAACCCCTTTTTCATCTGGCTGACCCAAATGTAAGGCAAGAGTTTTAAAATCTACCCCAGCCAAGAAATAACCAACGATTGGCATTAGAATATCATCTACCAATGAGGTAGTAATTTTACTAAAAGCACCTCCGATAACAACACCAACTGCTAAATCAAGCACATTGCCTTGGGAAATAAATGTTTTAAATTCTTTCAACATCGCTTTTATTGGTTATAGGTTCATTAAAGTGTAAACAAAAGACCAACTGCTAAGCCTTCACTAATTTGAAATTTCTTCACAATATCGGCATCATAAAGCCCCAAAAGTGTAAAGTTTACATTCATATATTTATTTACCTTCGCAGTAGCAATTAAGCTAATATTGTGGTCCATTGGTTTATTTTTAGGAGCATAAGCTAAGAAACCCTGATAACGCCACTTCAAGTTTACATTTTTAGCAATATCTTTATCAAAAGCTGCTACAAACTGAAAACCCATTTCATTTAAAACTTTTCCTTTTTCAGTACCATAAGAACGTTTAATAATTTGTCCATTTTCTGTCACTTCTTTGGCTGTATTTTCAAAAACTTTATCATTGGTCACAAATGTTTGTCGAAGTGTAGCTCCACCTAATTGTAATACAAAATATTTTTGAGGTTTCCACTCCAAACCAACACCCTCGGCCAAAAAAGCTGGGGCGAAAAGATTAGATATCATTGGTTTATTAGCTGCTTTTAAATCATAACCAGCAGCAAACTGTGAGAGAAAGTTTACTCCAGCAAACCAGTTAATTGTTGGTGATAATTTACTTGCATATTTAGCATCCATAAAAATACGGTCAATACTTTTTACTGCTTCTTGACCCTTATTTTTCAGCATACCATATTGAAACTGAATATCAGATGAGAAAACTCCCTTTTTCTTATGATAAACTGCTTTATTGTTAAAAAGAAAACCAAGTCCGATACTTCCTACACTACCCTGTGCCCCTGACCAAGCATCGTTGAAACCAGTCTGTGAGAAGTTAATGCCAAATTGCGTATTGCGTGGATCCCACCAACCAATTCGGAGTGAATCTTCATGGGTTTGAGGAATCTCTTGAGCAAAGGTAAAAGAAGTAAATGCTAAATAAATGATTGTTAGGAGAACCTTCTTCTTCATTAAAATAAGGATTTAATGGATAATACTTTTTTTTTAATTACTGTGAAACTAAAATCATTTTTGAGACTTTAGTTCTAGAAAATAGTAACAATAAAATATCGACTATAAAAACCAAGCCCCTCATCTACTAATTAATTATTGATGAGGGGCTTTATTTTAATCTTCATAAACAGTTACAGATTTGGATTGTAAGACTCGCAAAGGAAATATTGTTTTCGAATCTTCGGTCTTTAGGGTAATTGTTGTATTGTCCATACCTATTATTTCCCCTTTCACCCCGTCAATTTCGATAATTTGGCCTTCACGATAGCGGTTTTTACTATAAAATGAAGAAATAATATTCAGTAGAATTTCCTTCGAAGCAAAACCATAACCAATTGCAAAAGCGAAAATAACTCCCCCGACCAATAAATTAAAACTCGATTCTAGCAGACTTGTGTTGATACCTACTTGTGCAACTGATTGAATAACGAAAATTATTAACAAGAAGAAAAAGATAATCGTACCTATTAGTTTTCCAGCCGCAATGTTAAAGGATTTACAAAGCGTAACTACAAAGTTTTTCAAGGCATCTGCCAAAAAAATACCAGCTGAAAGCATCAGTGCTGAAGAAATAAGCTTTGGAATAAATTCGACCAAAAGCTTAACCATATCTGAAATCGCAGGCACGCCCAAAGTATCAGCAGCAGGGCGTAGCATAAAAATCAAAATAAAATAATAAAGTGCTTTCGAAACGATTTTGCTCAGTTTTATCTCCAATTTAAGGCTTTTAATAGCATCAATTTCATTTAGCTTATCGCCTACCCTATCTGCTCCAATTTGTTCGAGCATTTTTTGAGTTACGGCTGCTACCATTTTGGCAACCCCCCAACCAATTAGAAGAATAATAACGGCCCCAATGAGATTATAGAAAAAGGTCATAAAACTTCTCACCAAATCATTGAATGTGGCCAACAGGGTATCAGTAAAACTCATCGGTTGCTTCATAAATATAAGTTCTTATTAGTTGTTGTTATATTTTATTCAGGATTAATCTACCTTATTTTCTTTAGGCTCAAGTTCTTGCAGAAGCTTTACTCCCGCAATTACCCCTTCTCCCAAAAACATTTGAACAATCGTCATGGCGTCGCGAATTGCGTCTATTTCGGCTGTAAGCATACCTTTCAGATGCTCTGGAGCCGTAGCATCATCGTCGAAATCCTCCATTTTTTATTAAGTTTAAGATATTATATTTGTTATTTATTTTTTCCAAAACCAAATAGCCTTAACCAAAACAATGATAAAGAAAAGAATATTTTCAGTATAAATTTTTCTTAATTTCTCTTTCGTACGCATCAAACGCATCTTCACAGCACTTTCGCTGATATTAAAACTATCGGCTATTTCCTTGATGCTAAAATCATCTTGATATTTCATTAATAGAATGGCTCTTTCGTCTGGCTCGATTTTTTGTAGGGCTTTTTTCAATCCTTGGGTTTGCATTTCAGCAAGTTCAGAATCATCGTCTTCTTCTTCAAGGTCGAAGTTTTCATCGAGATAAGTCTCTGCTTGTTTTTTCACAACTCTCATTTGGTCCATACAATAATTATAAGTAATTGAATAGAGCCAAGTTGAAAATTTAGCTTGTTCTTTAAAGCCACCTATTTTAAGCACTAATCTCAGAAAGATATCATGCGTAAAGTCTTCGGCTTGAGCTTCATTTTTAACAAACGAAAGACACTTTCTGTAAACTTTATCAACATAACGGTCGTAGAGTTCTTCAAAGTAAAGATTACGTTGGGTCTCAACATATAATCGAACCAACTCTTCATCAGGTGTGTGTTTAAAGGCTTTGTTTTTCAATTTTGACCAAATGGTTAAGCAAAAGTAACACTTCTTTAGTAGCTTTCTTTGCGGTTAATACTTATAACTCAATATGTATCCATAAGAATTACGGAAAAGCTGTGGTCTGAAGTAGAAAAAACGAATACCGCTTTCGTTTTCTGAGGAAATGAATAGAATATTGCGAATTTTTCATACTTAAGGCTATCAAATATTATTTTTTTTTGATAAAAACACAAGTTTCCAACAAAAATAAATAGTATGCTTGCATAATATTTATTCTTTTTTTACTAACTTTCGGAATCTTTTAAACCTTATTTTCAAACTAATTTATTGACATGACAGCAAAAGAATTTTTACAGAAGACAGCCACACGTCTTACTCCAAACGAAATAAATGATGTAACTACAACGCTTCACTTTGATTTTGGCAGTGGGGAAAATTACTCTTTGGTAGTTGCAGATGGAAAGGCTGATTTTCAAGAAAGTTTTGTAGGAACTCCTGAATGTATAATAAAAGCAGATGCTGATGATTTTGTAAAAATTGCAACGGGCGACATGAATCCTATGATGGCAATGATGATGGGTAAAATTAAAATATCTAACCCTGGTGCAATGATGAAATATGCTAAAATACTAGGATTGATGTAATAACTACTAAATTTTGTAAACAAGATTCTTTTAAAACTCTAACGTCCCGATTGGGATTTAAGGCAATGGCTAATCATTTTTTTAATAAAAGAAACGTTGACTTCCTACTCTATGAAGTTCACGATGCAGAGTCGCTTACAAAGCATACTCGCTTTGCCGACCACACGAAAGAAACTTTCGATATGACCATTGATGCAGCTACTCAAATAGCTGATAATCTGATGTTTCCGTTTGTAAAAGATGTAGATAAAAATCAACCCGAATTAAAAGATGGTCAGGTAACTGTTCATCCTGCTATCAAAGATTATCTGAAAGCTTTAGGGGAATCTGGAATCATCGGAGCTGATTTTGACTACGAAGATGGTGGAGCTCAAATGCCCGTGACAATTACGAGTATTTTGGGCTATATCTTAATGGCAGCCAATAACGGGATGATGTTTACTGGTCTTACAGCTGGTGCAGCTCGATTGATTGCCAGCTTTGGCTCGCAAGAGTTAAAGGATACTTACATTCCAAATATGATTTCGGGCAAGTGGCAAGGTACAATGTGTTTGACAGAGCCGCAAGCAGGTAGCTCGCTTTCAGATATTACTTCAACCGCCGAACCGCTTGAAGATGGCACTTATAAAATTAGGGGCCAGAAAGTATTTATTTCTGCTGGAGACCACGATGCCGCTGATAATATCATTCACTTATTCTTAGGACGTATCAAAGGTGCTCCACTCGGCACAAAAGGTATTTCTTTATTCGTGATTCCGAAATTTAGATTGGATGGTACAGATAACGATGTGACATCAATGGGAATTTACCATAAATTAGGTCAGAAGGGTGTGCCTGCCATGCACTTAGGCTTTGGCGATAAAAATGATGACTGTATTGGCTATTTAGTGGGCGAACCAAATAAAGGCTTGAATTACATGTTTCAGATGATGAATGAGGCTCGAATTGGCGTTGGAATTACTGGAGCTTCTATTGCTTCAGCAGCTTATTATGCTTCGCTCGAATATGCTAAAGAACGCCCTCAAAGCCGCCGACTCAATCAAAAACATGCCCTTGATGCTCCACAAATTCCGATTATTCAACACCCCGATGTAAAAAGAATGTTGTTGTTTCAGAAAGCAGTGGTAGAAGGTTCTCTGTCGCTTTTACTTGAAACATCTAAGTTTTTCGACCTTTCGGAAGCTTCTGACGACCCAGAAGAAAAAGAAAATGCTCATTTAATGCTCGAATTGCTTACACCAATTGCCAAAACGTTTCCTTGTGAATATGGCATGAAAGCAACTTCTGATGCTGTGCAATGCTTCGGTGGTTATGGTTTTACTGAAGATTTTCCAGTAGAACAATATTATAGAGATATTCGTATTACACCAATTTACGAGGGAACAACGGGTATTCAATCGCAAGATTTGTTAGGCCGAAAAGTTCCGATGGCCGGTGGAAAAGCTACCATGCTTTTGACAAAAGAGGTTGGAAAAACTGTGATGGCAGCTTTACAATTTGATGAATTAAAGCGATATGCACTTTTATTGAAAGATGAAGGTGAAAGATTGCAGAAAGTAACAATGCATTTACTAAGTATTGCGGGAACAGGTGATGTTGAGCGTTTCTTATCAGACGCTACACTTTACATGGAAATGTTTAGCCTTAATGTAGTGGCTTGGCAATGGCTGAAGCAAGCGGTGGTTGCCAAACAAAAACTAATTACTTCAAACGACGATACTGAGTTTTATGAAAGTAAAATACATACTATGAAGTATTTCTTCCATTATGAAATTCCAAAAACACAAGGTTTGGCTACTCGCTTGATGGATGAAGAAGTGCTTACGATAATGACTGAGAAAGAGATTGTTATGTAAAAAATCAACAGTTTACGGTCAACAGTCCGCTTAAAACAAAAAGCCCCGAAGTAGAATCCTATTTCGGGGCTTTTTGTTTATTGAAACTACTTTAATTAGTTTTTACCACTTGTTTGCGTTCCTGCAGGTTGGTTCTGTTTAGCCTGTTGCATTGGGTTTTGTCCTTGTGGACGGAACGACCCTTGCTTAAATGCTTGGAACTTTGTTGGTTTTTCTGGCTCACGTGGGAATGAATTATTTTCAGTGTCAATGTCAGCAATTTCGTAGAATGGGTCGAGCGTAAACTTCGTCACCTTCTTCGTCGTCGGAATTGTTTTCTTCACTTCTTTATCATTCAAACGCCAGATTTCGGCTGGAATTCTCACAACCTCATTTGTGCCATCTTCATAATCTAACTTGATGATTACTGGCATTGGTAAGCCACCTTTGTTTTTCACTTTCAAAACATAGTAGTTCATGCCTGATTCTACCAATTTACGCTCATCTTCTGAGAGGCTTGATTTATATTGCTCAGATTTTTGCTTATCTGCGGCCGTAACAGCATATCTATCATACGAGTTGTAAAAATCACGCATTGTAGAGTCGGCTTCCACAACAGTTTGCTTAATATCTGTTTTATTACGGATATTACTCAATGTTTGTTTTTTAGCTTCAGCATCAGCTTTTTCTGCTGCTTTTTTAGCAATTGGATCTTGATTATCAGGTGAGTACCACTCTACTTCTGCTAAATCTTGATCAGAAGGCTCAACACCGTAGAACCAACCTTTCCAGAACCAATCAAGATCAACGCCCGAAGCATCTTCCATCGTACGGAAGAAATCGGCTGGTGTTGGATGCTTAAATGCCCAACGACGTGCATATTCTTTGAATGCATAATCAAATAATTCGCGACCCATCACTGTTTCACGCAAAATATTTAAACCAGTTGCTGGTTTAGCGTAAGCATTTGGACCAAATGCCATGATATTATCTGAACTCGACATAATTGGCACTTGCTGAGATTTATCGGTTTTCATGTAAGGCACAATGTATTGTGGTTCTCCGCGGCGAGAAGGGAAATTTCTATCCCATTCTTGTTCAGCCAAATATTGGCAGAAAGTATTCAAACCTTCATCCATCCATGACCATTGACGCTCATCAGAGTTTACAATCATCGGGAAGAAGTTGTGCCCAACTTCGTGGATAATCACGCCAATCATACCTGCTTTGGTAGCTTCCGAATAAGTGCCATCTGGCTCTGGGCGACCACCATTGAATGAAATCATTGGGTATTCCATACCGCCACCTGCTGTTGCATGACAAGAGATAGCTACTGGATAAGGATATTGAACCGTACGATTTCCGTAGCTTCTTAAAGTATGCTCAACTACACGAGTAGAGTACTGTCCCCAAAGTGGATTTCCTTCTTTTGAATAGAATGACATGCTCCAAATTTTACGGCCATTGTTGTAAACATCTGTTTGCATAGCATCCCAGATAAATTTACGAGATGAGGTAAAGGCAAAGTCACGAACGTTCGATGCTTTATAAATCCAAGTTTTCTTGCCCGTTGGCTTGCCTTTTTCTGCCGCTTCTGCTTCAGCCTGCGATACGATTAATACAGGAGTTTTTGAATTAGCCGCTTGTTGAAGACGTTTAAATTGTTCTGGCGTTAATACTTTATCGTAGTTTTGGCATTCACCTGTTGCACCCACAACGTGGTCGTTAGGCACCGTGATTTCTACTTTATAATCTCCGAAAGGAAGTGTAAACTCACCTTGACCCAAGAATTGTTTGTGTTGCCAGCCATTTACATCATCATACACCGCCATACGTGGGAACCAGTGTGCAATAAAGTAATTGTAATTGCCATCTTTCGGGAAATATTCCATACCCGAACGACCGTAGTAATTTGTAATATTATAGTTCCAATCAATGCGGAAAGAATAAGACTGACCCGGTTTCAATGTAACTGGAATATCAATACGCATCATGGTATTATTGATGGTATATCTAAGGTCTGCACCAGTTTTGGCATCTTTTACGGTTGTAATTTTATAACCGTATTCTTTATTTCCCGAAATACCACCAAAAACTGATGACGGAGCATTTACGTTTTGAAGGGCATTGAACGACATTCCTTGAGGGTCAACTCCGCCAGTTTTAGTCATGGCATTAATTGAGTTTTTCTCAAAAAGGTTTTGGTCAAGTTGTAACCACAAATAACGTAACTCGTCAGGCGATTTGTTAGTATAAGTGATAACTTCGGTACCGATAATTTTTTGATTGACATCATCTAACTCCGCCTTGATATCGTAGTCAGCCTTTTGTTGCCAATAATCTTTGCCTGGTGCACCTGAAGCTGTGCGATAAGTGTTTGGCGTTGGAAGCTCGGTTCCCATTTGTTCAAAACGGGTATTCGCATTAAACTGATTGCCACCTTGCTGGGCAAACGAGAATAATGCTTGAAGAATTAAAAGTGAAGCGAAAAGGAGTTCGCTTACTCTATACGCTCTACCTAATACTGATAGTTTTCTCATAAAGCATGATGAAGGGTTAGTAAAAAAACAAATATATTAATTTTGATAGGAAAAGTTCATTAAAATAAGCTAATAAGCCCCGATTTTGCGATGATTTCGTTGTTATTTACGACGAGTTTGATGTGAAACCGCAGCAACCACCGCAATCTCTATATTAGCCCCACCGGGTAGATTTGCTACACCAATGGTAGTACGTGCAGGAAAATCGCCCGTGAAATATTTCCCGTATATTTCATTCACTTTAGCAAAATTATTGATGTCTTTGATATAAATCGTAGTGTTTACCACATCACTAAGCTTTAAGTCTGTTGCCTCTAAAATGGATTTGATGTTTTCCATGATTTTTACCGTTTCGGCTTCAAATCCACCTTCAACGAGTTTTCGTGTGGCAGGGTCGAGTCCAATTTGACCTGCGACAAAAACAAAACCATTTGATTTTACTGCTTGGCTATATGGAGCAATCGGAACAGGTGCTTTATCGGTTTTGATGATTTCTTTATGTTGAGCGAAAGTAAGATTAGCGATGAATAGAGTGACAATAATAAGTAGTTTTTTCATGTTTTTGGTTTTTTTATGCTATCAGACCCTACAATATAGGCCGAAACTTAGAGTTGATTAAATATTCTGCAATTTTCTATAATTTGTTTGAAAAAGCAAGCTCTACCCAAACAGAAAGGGCTCAGTTTTTCAAACCGAGCCCTTTCTAAAATCCCTATATTTAATTTTAATTATATCTCTTTTCAATTTCCTCTAAACTCATGCCTTTGGTTTCAAAAACAATGTATTTTGCAAAAAGTAAACCAAGTAAAACTACCACCATATAGATGGCAAATATTCCCCCATTTGTACCGAGCGAAGTTGCTGCTAAAATTGGAAACGAATAAGCTACACCTGCATCAAAAAGCCAGTGATTGAAACTTCCCATACTTGAAGCAAAGCCTCTGATTTTTAGTGGATAAATTTCTGAAATTAACAACCAACCCAGTGGCCCAAGGCTAATTGCAAAGAAGATAATATATACATATACCCCTCCGATAAGCATCACCTTACTAAGCTCTGGACTAAGAGAATCCTTCATAAAGAAAGCTAAACCCACTGTTCCTAAGCAAATTGCGGTACCGATAAGACCTGTGTAAAGAATTTGTTTTCTGCCAAACTTATCCAAAATCATGATTGCCAAGAATGTGGATAACGTGTTGATAACTCCAACACCAACGGTTGCTAACTCCGCAGTTTTACCATCGGGAAATAGATTTTTGAAAATATCAGTTGAGAAATAAATGATGGCATTTATACCCGAAAACTGTTGAATAAAGAAAATACCAATTCCGATGAATAATGGAATACGTAAACGCTTGCTAAAAAGCATTTTCCAATCTCCCTTATTATGCTTTTCGTCTTCAATAATTTGTCTGGTTTGTGCAACTTCTGCTTGGGCTTGTTCTGGCGTACGCAATTTGTTCAGCACTTCAAGAGCTTCGGCATCTCTACCTTTACCAATTAACCAGCGTGGACTTTCTGGCACGAAAAACATTCCCACCATCAGAATAGCGGCAGGAATAAAGCCTGTCCAAAACATACTTCTCCAACCATCTGCTTGTTCGGCAAAGAAATAGCCAACAACATAAGAAAGTAGAATTCCGATAGTGATTGCTAATTGAAAGAACGTAACGAGTTGTCCGCGTTTTTCGGTTGGGGCAATTTCGGCTAAGTAAAGCGGAACAGTAGAAGCCACGATTCCAATGGCTAAACCTAAAAACAAGCGTCCGATAATTAAATAATCAACCGTTGGAGCAATTGCCGTAATGATAGAGCCTACCACAAAAACCAATGAGGCAATAATGTTAATTTTTTTACGTCCGAGAAGGTCAGTTAGTGGGCCACTAATAAAGGGGCCCGCCATTCCTCCAAATAATACAGCACTTACAATAAGACCCTCGGTTTCGGGTGATGGATTAAATTTCGCTCTAAGCGATGGAAGGGCTACATTAATAACGCCTGTATCGAAGCCAAAAAGAAGGCCACCAGTAGCCGCTACAGCTGCTATAAAATAGATGAGGGTGCTCTTATTCATCAAATAAAATTAGGTTAAGTAAGTATTAGAACTACAAATAAAACAAACTTTAGTGAAAAATGCCTAAATTTCGGACTAATTTGTAGGACAACCTCCAAAGTTGTTTTTGCTCCGATGTATTTAGAAAAAATCTACTTATCAAATTTCAAAAATTACGAAGAGGCTAATCATTCTTTTTCGAAGCATGTAAACTGTATTGTGGGCGAAAATGGCAGTGGAAAAACCAATTTGCTTGATGCGGTCTATTTTTTGGCTTTAAGTAAAAGTTCGATCCATAGCCAAGATGCTCTCAATATCAATCATGATGCTGATGTGATGATGGTTGACGGAATTTTTGATAAAAATGGTAAGAAACATCAAATTACCTGTTCGATACAAAGAGGTCAAAGGAAAGTATTATTGCACGATAAGAAGCCTTACGAACGTTTGTCCGACCACATTGGGCAGTTTCCTGTAGTTTTAATAGCACCTGATGATACGGAACTGATTAAAGATGGAAGCGAAGGCAGAAGACGTTTTTTTGATGGTGTATTATCGCAAATGGACAACATTTACTTGTCTGATTATCAGCAATATAACAAATTATTGGAGCAGCGAAATAGTCTTCTTAAAATTTTTTACGAACGAAATTTTCTTGACCAAGATTTACTCGATACTTACTCCGATCCATTGGTAAAATTAGCCATTCGAATTTTTGAGCAACGCCGAGAGTTTATCAAGAAATTTCTACCCATTTTTAAAAAACATTACCAAATTCTAAGCGAAGGACGTGAAGAGGTTGAAATTATTTATGAGTCGGAAGTGGCAAGTGGTGATTTTGTGAAAGAATTCAGACTTAATCGTCAGACCGACGTAAAAGCCCAACGCACCACCAAGGGAATTCATAAAGATGATTATGTTTTTGAAATAGACCGTTATCCTGTTAAAAAATTTGGTTCACAAGGGCAACAAAAATCGTTTGTAATGGCTTTGAGGTTAGCTCAATTTGAAATGCTCGAAGCATTAAGAGAAGTGAAACCTATCTTACTTTTAGATGATATTTTTGATAAACTTGATGACCGTCGTATTCAAAAACTAATAGAAAGTATTGATAATCAGACATTCGGGCAAGTATTTATCACCGACGCCCGCCCCGAAAGAACCGAAAAAATACTCGAAAACGTAAAAGCTGAAATAAATTATATTAGAACAAAATAGCGGCAAGGTATAAACCCTGCCGCTATTATTTATTTCATCTTCACAATCGTCACACCTTGTCCACCTCGGTCGGCGTGTTCGTCGGCTACGCCAGCCACTTGTTTATAGTTTCGGAGGTGTTGACGAATAAGTGTTCGTAAAATTCCATCACCTTTACCGTGTACGATTCTCAACTCAGGATATCCCAGCATAATTGCATCATTCATGAGGCTATCTACTTCTCCAAGTGCTTCTTCACTTCGTTTGCCACGCAAATCAACATTAAAGCTAAAATTCATCATTTTTTCGTTCATATCAATGCCCGAAATCTTAGCTTTAGGTGTTTCTTTAGTAGCTTCACGGAACTCTTTTTTACTCATTTTCTCTAAGCGATTAAGCTTGATATTAGTTTTGAGTGCTCCAATAGCCACTTCCGCATCTTTGCCTTTAATAGCAATAATTTCACCAATGGTATGCTGACCTTTGATGCGAACGTAATCGCCTAGATTTATGGCTCCAACACCCAATTCCCATTCCTCGCCCGCTGGAGCTTTGGTTTCTTCAACTTTCTGAACTTTGAGCTCTTTTTGCTCGAATTCTTGCAAATCTTGTCGAAGAAGCTTCGTGAGGTCTTTTTCGGCTTTGACCTCTTTTATTTCACGAATGGTATTTTCAATTTTACGATTCGCCTCCTTCAATAACTCCTTGGCTTGAGCTTTGGCTTCATTTAAGATTTTCTTTTTCTCAATTTCCAAGAAATTCTTTAAGCCATTATATTGTTCGAGCGTTGATGTAAGCTTTTGGTTCTTCTCTATAAACTCTTTGTTTTTTTCTGAGAAAACTTTGCGTTCTATTTCAAGTTCTTTGATAAGTTTCTCAAAATCAATTTGTTGAGTACCCAATTTCCTTTTGGCATTATCGACAATCTGCTTCGATAGTCCAATTTTTTGAGCTACTTCTAAAGCAAACGAACTACCCGGTTTTCCGATTTCAAGCTCATAGAGCGGCTCTAAATGCTCAGCATCGAATTTCATGGCTCCATTGATAGTGCCATTGTGTTTATCAGCAAAAACCTTGAGGTTGGTGTAGTGTGTATTGATTACCCCAAAAGCATTTGATTTTAGTAATTGTTCAAGAATCGACTCGGCGATGGCTCCTCCCAAACTTGGTTCCGTACCAGTTCCGAACTCATCAATTAAAAACAACGTGAATTTATTCGAAAAATTGACAAAATACTTCATGTTCGTTAGGTGCGAACTATAGGTACTCAAATCGTTTTCGATGCTTTGCTCGTCGCCAATATCAATGAAAATATTTTTGAAAACACCTACTTTCGAATCAGGCGAGGTTGGTACCAATAAACCACATTGTGCCATGTATTGCACCAAACCAATGGTTTTGAGCATCACAGATTTTCCCCCTGCATTGGGGCCCGAAACCAAAACAATTCTATTGTCTTTATCTATTTTTACTGAAAGTGGGATAACATCTTTACCCAATTTTCGGAAAGATAAATGCAATAAAGGGTGCTTAGCACGATACCATCCAAGGGCTTGTCCATCAACCAAAAATGGAGCAGTGGCATCAATCTCTAAGGCAAACTTAGCTTTTGCTCGTATGAAATCAATGATGCCGAGAAAAAGATAGGCTTTACGTAAGGCGGGTACATGCGGACGAATGAAATCGGTTAGACGTTCGAGAATTTTTATAATCTCACGACGTTCACGAGATTCCAATTCTCTGATTTCATTATTGGCTTCTAAAACTTCAGCAGGTTCAATAAATGCCATTTGTCCAGTAGCAGATTCATCATGCACAAAGCCTTTCAGTTTGCGTTTGTGTTCAGACAAAATTGGAATTACCATGCGACCATCACGAATCGTAAGCGACATGTCATCGCCAATCCAACCGCTGTTTCGGGCGGTGCGGAGTATGCGTTCTAGTGTTCTACGTAGGTCGCTTTGTTCAGAAAGTAATCGACGCCGAATATCCATCAACTCGGGTGAGGCATTATCTCTAACCCTTCCCCTTTCATCTATTATCTTGTCAATTTGCGAAATAACAGAGGCCCAACCATCAAGTCCGCTCTTTCCATCTTCCGAAACTGGCAATGAATTATTGACCAATGTTTTTAGTTCTGGATAGATGTGTTCTTCTTTATTTTTGAAGAAATGAATGATTTGTTGAATCGTTCGGAGCGAAAGTTTGATTTCAAAAAATTGTTCTTCGCTTACAAAAGCTCCTTGAATAGCTGCACGAGAAAGAGCCTCGCTTACGTCAATATAGTTTTGCTCTGGAAAATCTGATTCAGTTTGAAGAATGAGTTTAAATTCAGCGGCTTGTCGAATCAATCGGTCGATGATTTTAAAGTCGTCAGAAAATCTTATTTTTTCAACAAAAGCACGGCCAAGCGAACTAATACATTGCTCGGCGATATGTTCACGAATCTTATCAAAACCTAACTTTTGTTCAATATTTTGGGGGTAAAGCATGAAAATTTTTTATAAATAAAATAGCACTGGTAATAGTTTTTAGCTTGTCACTTAGCTCATTATCAACTAACTATTTACAGTTTTAGTTTTTTGAAATACAAATTTATCACAAATTTCTGTATTGTTAAGACTTGGCTAGCTTTTGCTCGTTCAAGAAATTGGTATTTTCTTGCAAACAAAAAAGGGTGAGATTTACATCCCACCCTTCAATATTATATCTATTTGATTATTATAAGCCAAATTTTGCTGAAAGTTCCAACATTCTTTCGATTGGTTTACGTGCATCATCGAGCATTTCGCTTGGTAAGATAATCTCAGGTGTTTCGTCTCTTAAACATAAGTAAAGTTTTTCGAGTGTGTTCAGCTTCATGTGTGGACAATCTGAGCAAGCTTTGCAAGAATGACCATTTTTTGAAGTTGGGGCTACATAAAATTTCTTTTGTGGAGCCGCTTTACGCATTTGGTGTAAAATTCCCGATTCAGTAGCCACAATAAACTCTTGTTGTGAACTATTTATTACGTGTTTGAGTAATCCTGTGGTTGAACCAATGTAATCAGCCAATTTCAATACCGATTCTTCGCTTTCCGGGTGAGCTACTACTTCAGCAGTTGGGTGTTTAGCCTTGAGGTCGGTAATCATTTTTCCTGAAAAAGTCTCATGAACCATACACGCACCATCCCAAAGCAACATATTTCGGCCAGTTACTCGATTGATGTAGCCGCCCAAGTTTTTATCAGGAGCAAAAATTATTTTTTGGTCTTTCGGAAAACTTTCAACGATTTTTACCGCATTACTACTCGTACAAACTACATCAGTCAGTGTTTTTAACTCAGCCGAGCAATTTACATAAGAAATGACAATATGGTCAGGGTGTTGGTCTTTAAATGCTTTAAATTCCGCATAAGGAGCGGATTCTTCGAGCGAACAACCTGCGTTAAAATCAGGCAAAACCACTTTCTTGTTTGGCGAAAGTATTTTTGCTGTTTCAGCCATGAAGCGTACACCCGCAAAAACAATCATATCAGCATCAGTTTTGGCAGCTTGTTGCGAAAGCCCTAAGCTATCGCCAATATAATCGGCAATATCCTGAATCTCAGGGATTTGGTAATAATGAACCAATAAAACAGCATTTTTTTCTTTTTTCAACCGAGCAATTTCGGCAACATAATCAATTTTTTCAGCGACCATCTTAAACTATGATTTATCAGATTTTTATGATTGTTTTTGTCTTTCTTTATTATTTACAAGCAAATTCCCAAGTTTTATACATACTTACATTGCCTGATTTATCGGAGTATATTTCTTTAATTTTATTCCCCTTCAAATCATATTCAAAAGTACGAATAGCGATTACTTCATTGTTATAAAAATAATTTTCTTTGGTCATTTGTCCTTTAACATCGTATTCGTATGTAAAATAATAATCTATTTGCCCTTTTCCATTGATACGTGTTTTTTGAGCTAATTTTCCAGCCTCATCATAAGCGTATTTGGTTTCGGCAAAAACTTCATTATTTCTTAAAGTTTTATCTCGGAGCAAAAGCCCCTTCGCATCATACACATAATCAGTTTGTGTAGTTGTTTTATCCGTAGCATCGAAATGCACTTCTTGCGTAGGTTTTCCTTGCGAATTATAAGTTTTTAAATCAGAAATAAGCACTTTCCCCGATTGGTCTTTTAAAATTTTTGAAAGCACTTGACCCTTTGCATTTGAAGTTGACACCTCACGGAAAGCTTCCGTTTTACCATCTTCGGCAAAGAAGATCGCTACTTTTTCTGTACCGTCATTTGATAATGTATTACTTGAAAGCAAATTTAAACCTTTACTTACCGATTCTTTCAAAACTTGTCCTTTAGCATCATATTCCTTTTTAGTTACTTTCAAAACCTCATTGTTTCTCTTGTAAGTAATAGAATTATTTTTGCCAGAAATATCATAAGTGTAGAGATACTCTTCCGAATAATTACCTGTATTTTTGCTCGAAAAAGACTTAAATTCTTTCAAAAGTTTGCCAGAAACGTCATAGGTTTTAGAAACTTCTTGTTCCTTAAGTCCTTGACGATAAAAGGTATATTTAGTGTCAGAGCAATTGGTGGCTACCACTAATTCAGTTTGTGCAGAGGCTAAAAAAGGAAATAAACCTAAAACTATTTTGATAAATTTCATGTCTAACTATTATTGGTGGTGCAATTCGAAGAACTGCTTTTATATATAAACACTATTTTTAGCTGATTAGCTATACGAAATTACTACTTTTCGAATAAAGATTGCTATTGAATATTATTCAACGGCAAAGATTATATATTATTTAGACAAAATTTAGAAAATACGTAACACAAATTTTAAACGAATAGAATGACAACAAAGTTTTTGAAGCAATCGGTTTTAACGCTCGGATTAACAGTGGTGATATTAGCTTGTGGAGATTCGGTTTCAAAAAAGGTGTATAAATCGCCCGATGAAGAATTTGGTGAGCTTTTCAAAGAAGTACAACTAAAAGCGATATTCCCCGATTCTAAAACATTTGCCGATGCGAGCCCAAAGGGAAAGGCAGAAGAAGTATTGAAGCGATATGAGGAAGAAAAATCGAAGCCAAATTTCAATTTGAAGCGTTTTGTCATGGAAAACTTTACGTTTTCTTCGCCCAATTCTAAATATGTCAGCAATGTAAAACTTTCTCCGCAAGAACATATCAATGAATTATGGAGTGTTTTAACTAGAAAAACGAAGGAATCTTCGGGTACGCTTGTTCCTTTAGTTAAGCCCTATCTTGTTCAAAGTGGAGCAGCAAGCGAAACCTATTATTGGGACAATTATTTTATGATGTTAGGCCTACAAGCCGCAGGTAAAGATACATTAATGGCGAACACGGTCTTGAACTTTGCCCAACTGATTCAAGATTATGGACACGTGCCGACTGGCAATCGTAGTTATTATTTTAGCCGTTCTCAACCACCATTTTTTGCTTCTATGGTAAAGATGTTGGCACAAACGAAAGGTTTTGAAGATAAACTTATCAAAACCTTACCGCAAATACAGAAGGAATATCAATATTGGATGTCGGTAGATAAAGGTACTGATGATGCTCAAAAACAAAATGAAGCTCGTAAAAAAGGCGAAAAAGCTTATAGAAAAGTAGTGTTTGTTGGCAAAAATGATGTATTAAATCGTTACTTTGATGACAATGACACTCCACGTCCAGAAGCATATCGAGAAGATATAGTCTTTGCTAGTAAAATAAGTGGGCGAAAAGCCAATCAAGTTTACCGTGATTTGCGTTCGGGTATCGAATCAGGTTGGAATTTTTCGAGTAGATGGCTTCGTGATGGTCAAAATATGTCAACTATTCACACAACTGATATTTTACCAGTTGACCTAAATGCTATCTTATATGATTTAGAACTTACGCTTGCAAGTATTTATGAAGCAAATAACCAAACCGAATATGCTCAAAGCATGAGACAGCTAGCTAACAAACGTAAAATAGTATTTGATAAATACTTCTGGAATGAGTCGGCAGGTTTCTATTTCGACTACGATTTTGTAGTTGGAAAACAGATAGGTATTTATTCTTTGGCGGCGGTATATCCATTGTTTTTCAAATTAGCGAGCCAAACACAGGCAGAAAAAGTGGCCAAAATACTGGAAACACAATTCTTACAAGCAGGCGGACTCACAACAACGCTTAGCAAAACTGGTCAACAATGGGATGCTCCCAATGGTTGGGCTCCACTTCAATATTTAGCCATTCAAGGCCTTAGAAACTATGGTTTTAATGATTTAGCCAATAGAATCAAACAAAATTGGATTGCCAATAATCTTAAAGTTTATAAATCTACTGGTAAAATGCTTGATAAATATAATGTCTATGAAGAAATGGCTGGTGCAGAATATCCTGTTCAAGATGGATATGGTTGGACGAATGCCATTTTATTAAAACTACTTTCTGAGAAATAGTAAAGTTCTTACCAAAGAGGCACGGATTACATGAAGAGACACAGAGTATATTCTCCTTGAAACTTTGTGTAATTCGTGCCTTTGTGGTGAAAGATTATTTCACTCCAGCATTGGCTAAATCTTTATAGCCTCCACCAGTTAAGTTATAAATATACTTAAAACCTGCTTGTTGCAATATTGGAGCTGCTTTACTGCTACGTCCGCCAGCGGCACAGTAAACAAAAACAGGTTTGTTTTTATCTAACTTTTCTATCTGCTGCTTAAAATTAGCATCATTATAATTAATACATTTTGATGAGGCAATTTTGCCCGCTTCCCATTCTTGCGGTGTACGAACATCCAGTAGTTGGGCGTCTTTGGTAGTCTTTACTTTAGCGATAAACTCTTGTGGTGTAAGGTTTACTGTTTGGGCTTTTAAGGTTCCCAGTGTGCAAAATAAAAAGAATGTAATGAGATAAAAATAGTTTTTCATTCGTGCGTTTAAAGTTTATGTTAAATATTACTTCAAAAGTATTGAAATAAAATGACAATAAAAAAGAGCAAAAACCTAGGGTTTCTGCTCTTTTTTATTTCTAAACAATTTAAAAAAATTGTTCTATTATTATCTCAATTGGAATTGAACACGAGTATTTGTCTTTTTGCCATCAGGCGTAGTGTACTCTGTTTTTGGGTCTTCATCGCCTTGGCCATCATACGTCATACGAGCTTTGCTGATGCATTTTTTCTTCAAGAAGTAAGCATAAATTGCACATGCACGAAGTTTCGCTGAACGAAGATTTGTTGCGTTGCTTGCACCATCATTAAATGCTGAGATGTGTAAGATACTATCTGGGCATCTTTGCAATAATGAACAAACTCTGTCAAGTTTTTTGTATGAAGCTGGTTTCAATTTGTTTGTACCGCTATAGAACTCGATTCCTTGAGCTGCGAAAGTCAACTCATCTAATTCTGATTGTGAAATTTCGCAACCACTTGCAGTTCTGTATCCTTTCGGTACTAATTGACCATTTACATAACCTTCTGGACAACCATCGTTTGAGGCTAAACCAGCTAAGTCTGGACATTTATCTTGTGCATCTGCTACACCATCTTTATCACGGTCAGGGCAACCTTTTGCCGAAGCAACACCTTTGATAGTTGGACAAGCATCATCTTTATCAGCGATGCCATCACCGTCAGTATCTGGGCAACCATTCAATGAAGCAGGACCAGCTTCATTAGGGCATGCATCATCTTTATCAGCAATACCATCTCCGTCTGAATCTGGGCAACCTTTCAATGCTTTTACTCCAGCAACATCTGGACAGGCATCGTCTTTATCAGCTACACCATCTTTGTCACGGTCAGGACAACCTTTCAATGCAATTGTACCAACTTGTGTTGGACACTCATCATCTTTATCAGCGATACCATCACCGTCAGTATCTGGGCAACCTTTCAATGCCATTGGGCCAGCTTGAGTTGGGCAAGCATCATCTTTGTCAGGAATACCGTCGCCGTCAGTATCAGGACAGCCTTGGAATTTACGTAAACCTTTTTCAGTTGGACAAGCATCACAACGGTCAACAACACCATCTTTATCGCCATCTTTATCACCAAAACGGTAAGAACCAAGTAAGTTAGCTACTAAGTAACCATCGTTATATGCTTTTCCGTTTGGTTCAAATGCTGTACCCGTTCCAAGGGCAGTTGTAGAAAGTTTCGTACCATCTAAATAGTCAGAGAAAGCATAGCGGTAGCCAACTTCAGCTCCGATAGTCCATCTTTCTGCAACGTTATACTTCAAACCAACCCCGAAAGGAAGAACTAAAGCAGCTTTTTTCAAATTTGCTTGGTCTTGGTCAAATAAACGTGCAACTACATACTTACGAGGATCATCATCTTGTAGTGACGCATTTTGTGCAGTAACAGTTGGATTTGTGAAAGCAACACCTACTCCACCAAATAAGTAAGGAGAAAGTGTTCGGCGGAATGTTCCATCACAAGTATATTTTCTTTCTTTTAAAGGGTAGAATTCTCCTAATAAAGATAATTCGGTCAAAGGTGTTTTGAATTTCAAACGGCGATAGTCCCATCTGCCATCTGGTTGATCAAGGTCATTTCCTGCTAAACGCCCAAATAGAATTTGAGCTCGTGCAGCAAAATAATCATTGATGTGGCGACGAACAAAAGCACCAATCATAATACTGTTAGCCGAAGCATAAGGCTTGCTACAGTGCATATCACCAAAATACTGATTGACACCAAGCGGAATACCAACTTCCCACTTATAAGGTTTACACACCTTACAAGAATCTTGTGCCTGAGTTGTTAGCGATAAGGTCAATAACGCTACAAAAAGGAATGTTACCTTCTTCATGTTGGGGGAATTTTATTGTTTTCTTCTAAGAAATAATATTAAAATTGGACTAATCAGCGGATTTTAAGTCACAATTTATCTGTAATCTTTAGCAAAGAAAAAAAAAAATGTTAGAAATTTCTACAAAAAACTATATTATTTATCCAAAAATGATTAATCGGCCATTATTTGTTCAATCAATAATTCCGGCCAAGTCAATAATGAAGGCATATTCCATCGCTACTTCTTTAAGTGAGGCAAATCTGCCAGAGGCACCACCATGTCCAGCTTCCATGTTGGTGTGCATTAATAAAATATTATTGTCGGTTTTCATTGTACGGAGTTTAGCAACCCATTTGGCCGGCTCAAAATACTGTACTTGCGAATCATGCAGACCAGTTGTTACGAGTAAATTAGGATAGTCCTTTGTCTCGACGTTATCGTAAGGCGAATAAGATAACATATACTCATAAGAATCCTTATTTTTAGGATTTCCCCATTCTTCAAATTCGCCTGTTGTAAGCGGAATTGTTTCATCGAGCATTGTTGTTACGACATCGACAAATGGCACGGCTGCCACAACACCACGGTACAAGTCTGGTCGAAGATTGATGATGGCTCCCATCAGAAGCCCACCCGCACTGCCACCGAGTGCAAAAAGTTTTTCAGGGCTACAGTATTTGTTTTTGATTAGAAAATCCGAACAGTCAATAAAATCATAAAAAGTATTCATTTTCTTGAACATCTTTCCATTTTCGTACCATTCTCTCCCCATTTCTTGTCCACCTCTAATGTGGGCAATAGCGTACACAAAACCTCGGTCAAGCAAACTCAAGCGACTCGAACCAAAAGTGGCATCAGTCGAATAACCATAAGAGCCGTAGGAATATTGTAAAAGTGGTGCTGTTCCATTAAGCTTTGTGCCTTTTCGGTAAACTATCGAGACAGGTACTTTTGCTCCATCACGTACGGTCACGAATACCCTTTCTGAAACATAGTTTTCTTTATCAAATCCTCCCAAAACAGTTTGTTGTTTCTTTAATTCCTTGGTTTGGGCATTCATGTCATAATCAAATGTTGAATTTGGTGTAGTTAGCGAAGTATAGCTGTAACGAAGAATATTGGTATCAAAACTTGGGTTTGAGCCAATGTTTGCATCGTAAGCAGGTTCGCCAAAGTTGAGGTAATACTCTGCCTTTGTTGAATGATTAATGATACGAAGCTGGCTAAGACCTTGATTTTTCTCTTGAACGACTAAATGATTTTTGAAAACCTCAATTCCTTCTAAATAAACCTCTGGACGATGCTCAATGACGGTCTTCCATTTTGATTTATCGCTGGTTTCATACTCATTAACTTCCATTAATTTGAAATTAAAAGCATTATTAATATTGGTTTTTACGTAAAATTTATCTTCAAAATGCTCAATATCGTATTCGTGTCCACGCTCACGAGAGAGAAATGTTCTGAACTCTCCCCCTGGATTTCCTGCTTCCAAAAGTTGATATTCGGAAGCAATTCCGTTGTGGTCGCTACCGATGGCTATATACTTTTTCGATTTCATTCGGTAAAGACCCATGTAGTATTGGTTGTCTTTTTCTTCATAAACCAAGACATCGGTTTTTACGTCAGTTCCTAAAACATGTCGCCAAACCTGATAGCCCAGTAGGGTCTTTTGGTCACGGAGTATATAAAAAAAGGTTTTGTTATCAGCCGCCCAAGCGTAGCTTCCACCTTCTGTATTTTTAATTTGGTCTTTATAGATTTCGCCAGTTTTTAGATTTTTAAATCTCACTGTGTAGTTGCGTCGGCTTATGGTATCGACACCATAAGCAATGATTTCATCATTATCCGTAATCTCGTAGCCACCGATGCTGAAATACTTTTTGCCTTTACCCATTTCATTGCCATCAAGCAGAATTTCTTCTGTCGCATTGAGGTTGCCTTTTTTCCGACAATAAACAGGATATTCTCCTCCTTCTACATATTTTACATAATAAAAGTATTCACCATCTTTTACAGGAACTGATTCATCTTGCTCTTTGATTCTGCCCTTCATTTCCTCAAAAAGCTTTTCTTGTAAAGGCTTTATGGGCAACATTACTTTGTCTAAATACTGATTTTCTGCATTCAGATATGCAATCACATCAGGATTTTCGGGGTCATTGAGCCAATAATAATTATCAATGCGAGTGTGGTTGTGGGTAATTATTTCTTTCGGTTTTACTTCTACAGTTGGGGCGATTAAGCCTGCGTTCGTCATATTTGGTTGGATACTCATATCTTGAAAATAGTTTTTACAAATAATAATTTTTTGAAATGGTAATCTCAAAAAATTCAACAAAAGTAAACGATATTTTCTACCATTGGGTCAAAAATATTTTGAGTGAGATTACTGTTTTTTTGAAAAAAAAAAGACATTTTGTAGAAAAATAAAAAAATAACGATTTTTACAATTAATATTACGGGTAGAATCCGAAATTGTCATCTATACAAATTATAACCATCAATAAATCTAATGAAAAAACAGAGTTTTGCGATAATCGTCTTGGTAATCATTGCTGCTCTTTCTTCGTTTAAAATAAAGAGAGATAGCCTCGAAGAAATATTTATCAAAATCAATCAAGATGTGCTTTATCGTGGGCGTTCTTATGAGACACTCGGTGAAGCAACCTCAACCATTGGTCATCGACTTACAGGCAGCACCAACGGCAAAAAAGCAGAAGAATATGCCTATAAACTATTCAAAGAATACGGCTTCGTTGATGTTAAGTATTTGCCTTTCGAGGTTGAGTCTTGGGCGAGAGATACAGTAAGTTTGGCAATCGTACCAAAAGGTAGCGATAACTTCCGTGATGTAGAGGTAGTAGCTTTGGCTCATTCGCCTGTTTCTTCGCATTTACAAGGGCCAATCGTTGATTGTGGCGATGGAATTGAATCTGATTTTGAGAAAGTAAAAGCCGAAGTAAAAGGAAAAATTGCGTTGTTTAATATTAACATTCAATCACCCGAAAATAAAGGAAAGAAGAATCTACATCGTTCCGAAAAAACAGCTTTGGCCATCAAATACGGGGCTACTGGCGTAATCATTGCAAATGCTGTTGACGGTGGAGTGCTTTTGACAGGAACAGCGTCGGTAACTGGTGAGTTGATTCCGATTCCGGCTGTTTGTATTTCGGTAGAAAGTGGCAAAGCGATTCGCAAATGGATAAAAGACGAACCAAATTTGTTGGCAGTAATTGATATGCGAAATTTCAGTCGTCCAATCAGAGCCAGAAATGTAATTGCGACTCTTCCTGGAAGCTCAAAAAAATACAAAAAAGAGAAAATCATCATAGGTGGCCATTTAGATTCATGGGATTTGGCAACTGGTGCGATGGATAACGGTATAGGTTCTTTCACAATTCTGGACATTGCAAGGGTTTTCCAATCGCTAAACCTTCGCCCAAAACGCACCATCGAATTTGTAATGTTTATGGGTGAAGAGCAAGGATTACTTGGCTCGAAAGCAATGGTAAAAAAGTATAAAGAAGAAGGAAAAATCGACCAAGTTCAGTTGATGGTTAACCTCGATATGGTCAATAACGCCAAGGGCTTCAATTCAATGGGTCGCCCAGAATTGCAAAAGTTTTTTGATGAAATTGGTGCAAAAATCAAAGAAATTGATTCGACATACACTAATACGAATCGTAATTCTGCGGGTTTGCATTCTGACCATCAGCCATTTATGATTGAAGGTGTACCAGTTTGCTCGCCATCAGGGAATTTCCCAGTAAAAGCCTACAACTGCTACCACGCTAACTGCGACCGCTTCGATTTGATTGATAAAAAACAAATTGGTAATAACGTTCGCTTTACGGCAATGATGCTTTATGCTTTGGCTGAAGCCGAGGCTTTACCAGTGAAAAAAATGAACGACCAAGAAACCAAAGAGTTTTTGATTAAACAAAATCTTAAAAACGAATTGATTATTGGCAAAGACTGGCGTTGGGAACAATAATTTTTGAAATTTAGGCCACTAAAAAACTAAGCACTACTACGCCAATTTTCATTGAAAATTGGGGCTTAATTTCTTAGTGGCTATTATTTTATATTAATTTTCTATACAAACTTATGCTGTCAAAAACCTTCGGGGCTGCTGTTTATGGAGTAAATGCCACACTAATAACTGTTGAAGTAAGCGTCGTACAAGGTACAGGAATGGCAATTGTTGGTTTGCCCGATGGGGCTGTTAAAGAAAGCCAACAAAGAGTAGATGCTGCCCTGAAAAATTGTAATTATCAGATTTCTCGTCAAAAAACGGTCATCAATCTCGCACCTGCCGATATTCGTAAGGAAGGTTCGGCTTATGATTTGCCAATGGCCTTAGGCCTTTTGGCGGTTTCAGGACAAATCAGAACAAGCAAAAATTTAGAAGAATACGTTATCTTGGGCGAATTGGCCTTAGATGGTACACTTCGTCCAATCAAAGGGGTTTTGCCGATTGCCATTGAAGCTCGCCGAAACAAACTCAAAGGCTTTATCCTTCCTGCCGAAAATGCAATGGAAGCATCTATTGTAAATGCCTTAGATATTATTCCAGTAAATACACTCACCGAAGCCATTGAGTTTCTGACAGGTGCGAAAGAAATTGAGCCATTAGTTACCGACACGAGAGATATTTTCTTCAATTCAGTTGGCGAATACGATGCTGATTTCTCGCACGTACAAGGGCAAGAAAACATCAAACGAGCTATGGAAATTGCCGCCGCTGGTGGACATAACGTAATTATGATTGGCCCCCCAGGTGCAGGAAAAACGATGCTTGCGAAGCGTCTGCCGTCAATTTTACCACCTCTTACACTTCACGAAGCACTCGAAACAACAAAAATTCATTCGGTAGCAGGAAAGTTGGGGGTTAAAGCTTCTTTGATTGCTCGTCGACCTTTTCGCTCACCACATCATACTATCTCAGATGCCGCTTTGGTTGGTGGAGGAAGTTTCCCACAACCTGGTGAGATTTCGTTGGCACACAATGGTGTTTTATTTTTGGATGAATTACCTGAATTTAAACGAACAGTTTTGGAAGTGATGCGTCAGCCACTCGAAGAGCGAAAAGTGGTAATTTCTCGCACCAAACAAGCAGTTGATTTTCCTGCCAATTTTATGTTAGTAGCAAGCATGAATCCTTGTCCATGTGGGTATTATAATCACCCCGAAAAAGACTGTTCTTGTCCGCCAGGCACAGTTGGGAAATACCTCAATAAAATTTCAGGGCCACTTTTGGATAGAATAGACTTACACGTAGAAGTTACGCCCGTAAGTTTCGACCAGATTGCTTCCACACGAAAAAATGAAACATCAGCCGAAATTCGAGAACGAGTCATCAAGGCCCGTGAAATTCAGACGAAGCGTTTTGAGAATTACTCAGAAATACATTCAAATGCAATGATGCCACCCGAAATGGTGAAAGAAATCTGCGATATTGGCGAAGCTGGAAAAGCACTACTCAAAAAAGCAATGGAACGTCTCGGTCTTTCGGCACGTGCGTATGATAGAATCTTGAAAGTCAGTAGAACGATTGCTGATTTGGCAGGAACTGACGAAATCAGAATCGAACATTTGGCCGAAGCAATTCAGTATCGTAGTTTGGATAGAGAGAATTGGGCGGGATAATTTAAAATAAGTAAAGTTGAGAAAAAAATACTTATGTCTGTAATATTTTGTACAGCAAGGCGAAAAATTATTTATGGTGGTTTACAAACTTTAAAACCCCAAAGGTATCGATATTACAGTAGAATATATTCAAAAGCAGAGAAAACCTTTCTATTTAATGAAAGTTAATACTTCTAAAAGTGCAAGAATATTACAATGATGGTAATATAACTTTGAAGAATGATTACAGTAGGTTAGTCACATTTGTTTTGTATATCCATACTATAACTTTTAAGTCAAAATTTTTAAACGAATGGTTGTGTAAAAGAATTTTGTTAGAAGTCTCCACACCCCATTACCAGCATCAAATTAGAGTCGTGGGGTGCAAAAGAAAATACTGCAGAAAACGCCGTGCACTCCATCGTTTAGATTTCTCAGGAGTTAAAACAAATCTACTATTTTTAATCTACTGGTAATAGTAGAGACAAAAATACATGTTTCATTCCAAACTATATGAATGTAAAAAAGGATACTCTTCTTCATTTTTATAACTGATTTTCAAGTCATTTATTGATTTTGATAACCACTTGGTAATCTTATCCCTCTCTTCCCCCCACAGACAATCACATATATTTACAAAATTTAAACATTCTAATTTTAGCGTATTCAGTGACTGCAATACTTCCTGAGCAGATTTGCTATATGGTTTTGGTATTTAGGCTCTTTCTTTATTATGTCAAGATAAATTCAACAAACCTTTTAATAAGTATATTTCGATTTTTAAAAGACTCATTGTGACTTAAACTTCAATAAAAGAGTCAAATAAAATCACAAATATTTATTGATACATGTGATTGCCTGATATATACATATTAAAGATGACTCTTCCTTACTACAAATCCATCACAAGACTATTGGGTAGAAGTTTGACTATGGTCTTATTTCTGCTGTCCACAAGAGCTTTTAGTCAAAATTATCCCGTTACTTGTACTCCCATTGTCAAGCCGAGCTACTCTCTAAAATGGTCGGAGATTAGTACCAGTACCGATATGTTCAAGGTGCATTTATTGCTCAAAGACCTGACCAAACCTTCGGTGGATGTTTATTTAAAAATTCGTTTGGCGGGCGTTGGAGTAGATATTCGAACCGTGGATGGCTTTGTGCCCAATCAAACCTTAAAACTCATACCTGGGCAACCCATTTTGCTCAACGCCAGTGACTTAGTCGAGTATTTTAATATCTCGAATTTGGTCGTAGATGGTGTAGATTTTAGTGCCTTATACAGTGGTGGACGTTTGCCCGAAGGACTTTATACTTGGACGGTGGAAGCCTACGAAATTGACCGAAATCGTCAAGTATCGAATACAGGGATGGCTTTGATGAATGTATTCAAAAACTATCCACCCGTCATCAATCTTCCGCAGGATAGAGCGATTTTGCCAGTTACAACTCCCCAAAATGTTTTGTTTTCTTGGACAAGCCGCAGTACGGCTTCATTGAATGCGGCTCAGGGAAAAACCTATAAACTTAGAATTTATACTCTCAGCGGCGATGATGACCCAAATGTGATAGCCAATAGTGGCATTCAACCGATAGAAATTACCACCACAAATCCTTATTTCAGCTATGGAGCGGGGAATATTTCGCTTGAAAAGGGAAAACGCTACGCCGTACAGGTGCAAGAAGAAGATGTCAATGGGGCCGATGAGTATGAAAATGAGGGAAAAAGTCAAGTGGTTACTTTTAGCTATGGAAAGCCCTGCGTAGCTCCCGAAGGGATGGTGATTAATCCGATTGGCAAAGGAAGAGTAGAATTAACCTGTGAAGCCACTGCCGAAGATGCTGAGACCTATCCCATCACAGCTTGGTATAAAACACCCAAGACTTCGATTTGGAATTCTGTACCATTTAATGGTAACAGTGCAGTCATTAGTGGATTGAAAGATAAAACAGACTATGAGTTTAAGCTGAGTTCAGCTTG
>NZ_LXHX01000016.1:0-57160 GCF_001649495.1 Emticicia sp. MM
GAAAAATCAAATTTTCTTAGGCAATATATGTAGAAATCTGTTGATTTTTCGAGAACTTTGTTATTCGAATTCAAAAACACACGTGTAATTAGTCAGTAGCGATTGAATTTAGCTTTTCGAATGAAACTCTACGAATCGCTCAAAAGCAGTTTCATTTTGCAGTGACTTAATATTTTAGCTAAACTCAAAAGAATTTTTAAGTAGAATGTTCCAAGACAGAAAGCAAATCATTCTTAGTTTTTTCTTTTTAATCTGCGGTATCTATGCATTTAGGTTATTTTACCTACAAGTAATAGATGATACCTACCAAACGATTGGCTCGACGGGGGCTTTGAAGAAGGAGGTTCAGGTTCCGCTCAGAGGGCAAATCTACGATAGAAACGGAAAACTTTTAGTGGCCAATGTAGATGTTTATGACATGTACGTTACGCCGTATAAAGTGAAACCAATGGACACAACGATGTTTTGTCGTTTGTTCAATATTACTCGTTCATATTTTGATAGCACGATGACTGCAGCTAAAAGCTATTCTCGTAACCGTGCTACTCTTTTTCTACGCCAACTTTCTAAAGAAGATTATGCTCGTGTGGCAGATGCAATGGTGAATTTCCCAGGATTTACTTTTGAGCAATCTTTCTTCCGTACTTATCCTGCCCGCACAATGGCCAATGCTTTAGGTTATATTGGTGAAATTAGTAAAAAAGCTTACGAAGAGCAAGAAGTTGAATATTATCGTAGTGGAGATTATATTGGCATTACTGGTCTTGAAAAAGAGTATGAAATGGAATTGCGGGGTAGGCGAGGAGTGAAATTTACGATGATGAATGTTCACGGTGAAAATAAAGGCTCTTATTCAAATGGCGAGTTTGATACACTTGCTGTAATTGGCAAAAACTTATATACAACGGTTGATGTTGAAGTGCAACAATTGGCCGACAGTCTTTTTCAAGGAAAAACAGGCTGTGCGGTGGCTATTGAGCCAAGAAGTGGTGAAATTTTAGCCATTGGTTCATATCCTTATTACGACCCAAACATACTTTCAGGTAAACAGTTTGCCAAGAATTTTAAAGAATTATACCGAAATCCTGATAAACCACTCAATGACCGTGTAGCAACTGGTTTCTTCCGACCAGGTTCTACTTTTAAATTAGTTCAGGCATTAGTGGCTTTACAATTAGGAGCTATTACGCCCGAAACATTCTATGTTTGTGGAAACGCTCCAGTAAAATGTCACGGACACCCATCGGGTGATTTACATAATGCCGTTCGTTTTTCGTGTAACCCTTATTTTTATCAGGTATTCAGAAAAACAATGGGTATGGCTGGCGAAACAAATCCCTTCAAAGAAGCTCCTATTATGTTATCGAAATGGCACGAAATGGTTGCTAAGTTTGGTTACGGTCAGAAATTAGGAATTGATTTGCCTTCCGAATCATCAGGCTTACTACCAAGCGTTAAATACTATGATAAACGCTATGGTCAGTATCAGTGGAAATTCTCGAATATTTACTCATTAAGTATCGGTGAAGGTGAAGTTTCAGTGAATATGCTCAAAATGGCTAATTTGGCTGCTACGATTGCCAATCGTGGTTATTGGGTTACTCCTCACTTGGTTAGAGGTATTGGACAAAATGGGAAAGGTGTGAAACCTGAACATCGTGAAGTGCACAGAACAGATATTGATACCCGTAATTTTGAAGCTATCATTGGTGGTATGCAAGACGCAGTTGAGCGTGGTACCGTAGGTGGAGGAGCAGGTATAGTTGAAGGTATTGAAATTTGTGGTAAAACAGGTACTTCGCAAAACAAAAAAGGTAAAGATAACTCTATTTTTATTGCATTTGCTCCACGTTATAATCCCAAAATTGCTATTGCGGTGATGGTTCAAAATGCAGGTTTTGGTGGTTCGTATGCGGCTCCAATTGCTACGTTGATGATTGAGAAGTACTTGAAACGTAAGATTGAACGTACGGCTTTGAAAGAACGCATGATGAATACTCACATCAAAACTGTGGAAGCTATGGCTGCTGGTGCTAATGCCAAACCAATTCCATCGACTACGCAAGACTCTAAAATCAATACACCTTCGAATTCGAAGCCAAATGCTCCTGTAAAGCCTGAAAAAGGTGCTACAGAAAAAGTAATCAAAACAACATTCGTAAAACCAAAAGAACAAAACGTAAATCAAACAAAATAGTATGGCACGTGATATAGATATTAGAGAAGGAATTGATTGGACAACCGTTTGGCTTTATGCTTTATTGGTTATTTTTGGGTGGTTGAATATTTATGCAGCGGTTTATAATCCTGAAAATCCGATAACCATTTTTTCTACGTCTCATAATGCTGGAAAACAGTTGTTGTTTATTGCATCAACGTTTATTCTAATTTTAATTATACTATTCGTAGATTATAAGGTTTATGATTCATTTGCCTATATATTTTACGGATTTATTATACTCTTGCTGTTTGCAACCATCTTTTTGGCAACTGAAATTAAAGGCTCTAGGTCTTGGATTAAATTAGGAAGTACTTTTTCTTTACAACCCGCCGAGTTTTCGAAAATCTTTACGGCACTTGCAATATCAAGATATTTAAGTACTCAGGGGGTTAATATTACGAAAGTACGCGATGCCATTGTGGCAGGTTTGATTGTTTTTGTGCCGCCGATCATTATTATTCTTCAAAAGGAAACAGGTTCAGCTCTTACTTTTGCTGCGTTTATTGCCGTTTTTTACCGTGAAGGTTTACCGGGTATTTATCCCGCCTTAGGCATCGCTTTGGTTATTTTATTTGTACTAGTACTATTCTTTAATAAATTCTACGTAGTTGCCGGTTTGGCCGTAGCGTGTGGGTTATTTTGGTATTTCTTCTTGAAGCGTTATGAACGTACACGTCAAAATCTTATGCGTTTGATTGGTGTTTTTGTTATTGCTTCTGCTTTTGTTTTTGGTGTTAAATTCTTTACTACTAGTGTTTTACAACCACACCAACAGAAGCGTATTCAGGTATTGGTGAATCCAGATTCTGACCCGCTTGGGGCTGGCTGGAACGTAACGCAATCAAGGGTAGCGATTAGTTCGGGAGGTGTTATTGGTAAAGGTTATTTACAAGGAACACAAACAAAGTTTGATTTCGTACCTGAACAATCGACTGACTTTATTTTTTGTACGGTTGGAGAAGAATGGGGGTTTGTGGGTAGTGTAATTGTTATTCTTCTTTTTGCAGCTTTGTTGAATCGACTTATCAATTTAGCTGAAAAACAGCGAAGTAAATTTTCGAGAATTTATGGTTATTGTGTTGCCAGTATTCTCTTCTTCCATTTATTTGTCAATATCGGAATGACTATCGGCTTAATGCCTGTAATTGGTATTCCATTACCATTTTTGAGTTATGGTGGTTCTTCGCTTTGGTCATTTACTATTTTATTGTTTATTTTCTTGAAACTCGATGCTCATAGAAGTTATAAAGTTTAATGTGTAAAGATTTAGTGATTTATGATGGAATGTAATTCATCAGAGTAAAATTTTGAGATGAAATAAAATTTCATTTATTTGCTCATAGATGCTTGAAATTCATTAAATCCCTATTTTATTAAAACTAAACCAACATTATTTTATGGCAAATCCAGCATTTTCAGAAAAGACATTTACTAATATTGACTATTCTTTTGACCGCCAAGAGGTAATGACCGTTGAGTCAACTCTTACAAAGGTTGGTATTTTACTAGCGATTCTCGGAGCTTCATCGGCAGTTTCTTGGATAGGCCTTATGCAAGGATGGAGTATTGCACCTATGCTTATTCCTGCAGGTTGCATTGGGGGGCTTCTATGTGCAATTGTATTAGCGTTTAAGAAAGAGTGGGCACCTCAATTAGCACCTACCTATGCTCTGCTAGAAGGCTTGGCAATCGGAGCTATTTCTGCCATATTTCAAGAGTTTGCATTAATTGCCGCTGGGTTGACTTTTGGGGTAGTATTTGTGATGTGGTTTTTATATAAAACTAAAATCTTACAGGCTACACAAGGTTTTATTTTTGGTGTTGCGGCTGCTACTGGTGCAGTTTTTCTCTTATATATGCTTACTTGGATTTTAGATATGTTTGGGGTAGCTATACCATATATTCATGAAGGAGGCTTAATTGGAATCATTTTTTCATTGATAGTTATTACTATTGCAGCCATGAATCTCATTATTGATTTTCATTTGATTGAAAAAGGTGCTGAAATGCAAGCACCAAAATTCATGGAATGGTATGCCGCATTTGGCCTAATGGTTACGATTATTTGGTTATATTTAGAAATTTTGAAGCTTTTATTGAAGTTAGCTTCACGTAAGTAAGATATAAAAAAATCCCCGCACTTAGCGGGGATTTTCTATTTTTAAGGCTGTTTCTCTGCTTCAATAATATTGCCTTGTATTGAGAGTTTGACTTTTACAACATTCTTATTTTCATTTCTAATAAATTCTACGGTACCGCCATAACCTAGTACTTCAAATATCTCAACTTCTTTTGTAGGTGCTAGTTCTGCCGAGCCTTGTCCAACAGCTTCACCGAATAATTTGCCGTTTTGAATACTAACGATTAATTCTTCAAAAGGTCCTTCTTTTACCTTATATTTACCAACGTAGGCTTTTGCCGCAACGGTATCAATGGCAGCGACAGGTGTTGTAGATGTACTTTGTGCTACAGTTTCAAAGCTACATGCAAAAATGCCTAAGATTACGAATAGTGCAATTTTCTTCATTATTATTTAATTTAATTGAAAGTTATTTTATCTTAGATAATTTGTTTTATCTAAATTATGCATCGGTAAATATAATTATTTTAATAATCTTTTTGAAAATAATTTGATGAATGGTTAATTAAGCTAGAAATGAGATAAAACTTGATAATATGCTTCTTACCCTATGATGTTTATCATGTATGACAAGCACTGAAAACTGTTTTTTTGCACCCAAAAATCGAATCTTATGCATATCACAACTGCCGACGAAGCTCTTAAATTTGTTAAATCAGGAGATAAAATTTTTATTCATAGTGTAGCTGCCGTACCACATCATTTAGTTAGAGCCTTAGTGGCAAGAGCTAATGAAATTAAAGGTATTGAAATCTATCACTTGCATACAGAGGGTGAAGCACCTTATACCGAGCAACAATATGCCGAAAACTTTCACACAAATGCTTTCTTTATAGCTAAAAATACCAGAACCGCCATTGCAGAAGGGCGTGGTAGCTACATACCTGTTTTCTTATCTGAAATACCGAGATTGTTTACCCAAAACATCATTAAATTAAATATTGCTCTCATTTCGGTTTCTACACCTGATAAAAGTGGTTTTTGTTCATTGGGTACTTCGGTAGATGCTACCATTGCTGCGATTGACTCCGCAGATATTGTGATTGCACAAATTAACAAAAATGTGCCTCGTACGCTGGGTGATGCCCAAGTTCATACAAGTCGAATTCATTATTTTGTGCCATTTGATGAGCCTCTGCACGAAGTTTCTTGGGGTGAATCAACGCCTGAGCATAAAAAGATTGGTCAGCATGTTGCATCATTAGTTGACGATGGAGCAACGCTTCAAATGGGTATTGGAAGTATTCCTAATGCGGTATTAGCTGCTTTAGAAGAGCACAAAGATTTAGGGATTCATACAGAAATGTTTTCTGATGGGATAATTCCATTGGTTGAAAAAGGGGTGATTACAGGTAAATTTAAAAAGCGGAATAGAGGTAAAATTGTTTCTACTTTTATGTGTGGTTCAAGAAAATTGTATGATTTTGTTGATGATAATCCCCTCGTAACAATGATGCGTGTTGATTATGTGAATGATACCTCTATTATTCGCCAAAATCCTAAAGTTACTGCAATTAATAGTGCCATTGAGATTGATATTACAGGGCAAGTTTGTGCTGATAGTATTGGTTATAGTATGTATTCTGGTGTTGGTGGTCAAATGGATTTTATTAGAGGTGCTGCCCTTTCTGAAGGCGGAAAGCCCATAATTGCTCTAAATGCAACTACTGCAAAAGGTTTGTCAAAAATCGTTTCTCATTTAAAAGAAGGTGCAGGGGTAGTAACTACTCGTGCTCATGTACATTATGTGGTGACTGAATTTGGAATTGCCTATTTATTTGGGAAAAATTTGGTTGAAAGAGCTAGAGAATTAATTAAAATTGCTCATCCTGCTCACCAAGAAACATTGGCTCGTGAGGCCTACGAACGTTTTAAACATTATAGTTCAGCAATGTTTTAAAGAAAAAATATAACTACACATTGATTGGTATTTAGATAAAATAACTACCAATTTTTGTTTTTATAAATAATATATCTATTTTTGTCGAAAAATAAGGATAAAATAATCTTTTATAAAATGGCAAAAGTAACCGAGCATTTGAAGAGTAATAATGGGAAACCTATTTTTTCGATAGAAATTATTCCGCCTACAAAAGGTACGAATATCAATGAATTACTCAACGCCATTGAGCCAATGATGGAGTTGAAGCCACCATTTATTGATGTAACTTTTCATCGTGAAGAATATTTTACGAAGCAGATGCCTGATGGTTCGATAAAAGAGATTCGTACGCGTAAACGTCCAGGTACGGTTGGTATTTGTTCATCAATTATGAATCGTTTTAAAATAGACCCTGTTCCGCACGTACTTTGTGGTGGTTTTACGAAAGATGATACAGAAGACTTACTGATTGACCTCAATTATTTGGGGATTGATAATGTATTGGCTCTAAGGGGTGATTTTGCTAAGCCTTATGATACTTTTAAGCCCAAAAAAGATGGACATCAGTACGCCAATGAATTGGTTGGTCAGATTAAAAATATGAACCAAGGAAAGTATTTGCACGAAGATGCCGAATACTTAAATGCCAGTGATTTTTGTATTGGAGTAGCGGCTTATCCTGAAAAACACTTCGAAGCTCAAGATTTAGAGCAAGATATGGAAAATTTAAAGCGAAAAGTAGCCGCTGGGGCCGACTATATCGTGACGCAAATGTTCTTTGATAATCAAAAGTATTTTGATTTTGTAAATAAATGTCGTGCAGAAGGAATTACAATTCCTATTATTCCGGGGTTGAAAGTTTTGGCTACTAAAAAGCAATTAGATATTTTACCTAAATTGTTTTATTTAGACATTCCTGAAGCATTTAGAAAAGAAGTTTTAGCCTGTGAAAATGATAAACAAGCTAAACAAATAGGAATAGAATGGGCAGTACAACAATGCCGTGAATTAATTGATTTTGGTGTGCCAGCATTGCATTTCTATACAATGAGTAAGTCTGACACTACAATGGCAGTTGCGAGACAAGTATTTTAATAATACTAGGTAGAGACGTTTCATGAAACGTCTCTACTTTATTTTTAAGGTAATATCAACGCATACCCTTTATTCTGAAAGGTACTAAAAGTAATGAGTGCCGATTGAGCCACTTTGATATTGGCATTACGTTTTTCATCTACTAATTTTCTTGCTCTCAAAGACTGTCCACACACAAAGAATTTGACTCCGTTTTTCGCCAATTCATTGATTAGAGCCGTATTTGGGTTGGGTATACCAAATTTTTTCTTGTAAGCTTCATCTTCTAAAATAATTGGGGTAGCTAAAAAATGAAATACGCCAACAACATCAATATTCTCTTTAGGAATTCCAGCTTCCGCATGAAGGTTTACTAATCTGGCTAATTTATCTAAGGAAGCATTCACTGAATCGGGCTTATCAGATGCTTTTGATAAATCAACAATGATTTTATATTTCATTTTTTTATCGGCAACTGGTGTTGCTTCGGGTACTTCAAACATACCGCCGCCACTTTTAATCACTGGAAAAACTTTTGTTTGTGAAAATCCCTTAGTGGCTAATAGAATACATAACAATAAAAGTACTTTGTTCATGTTTATGAATATTTAGAGTAAAAAAAGGGCAGATAACTACGTGAATTATCTGCTCCTAAATTTATCAATAATATGTTAGATTTCAATTAAATATCTACTTTCGCATATTTTGCATTTCTTTCAATAAAATCACGACGAGGACCAACCTCATCGCCCATAAGCATGGCAAATAAGTGGTCAGCTTCAGCAGCAGATTCAACCGTTACTTGCTTTAAAGTACGCTTGTCTGGTCGCATGGTAGTTTCCCAAAGCTGTTCTGGGTTCATTTCTCCAAGACCCTTATAACGCTGAATACCTACGCTATCTTCACGGCCAGCACCAGCTAAACGTTTCACCGCTAATTCACGCTGCTCTTCTGTCCAGCAATATTCTTCCTCTTTTCCTTTCTTTACCAAATAAAGTGGCGGTTGGGCAATGTAGATGTAGCCTCTTTCGATAAGTTCTTTCATATAACGATAGAAGAACGTAAGAATAAGCGTACGAATGTGGCTACCATCAATATCGGCATCGGTCATGATGATAATTTTATGGTAGCGAAGTTTATCGGTATTCAAGGCACGCTCATCGCCATCTCTACCGATTTGTACGCCTAAAGCCGTGAATATATTCTTAATTTCTTCGTTTTCGTAAATTCTGAACTCTTGTGCTTTTTCAACATTAAGGATCTTACCACGTAAAGGCAAGATAGCTTGGAAAGCTCGATTACGACCTTGCTTAGCCGAACCACCCGCTGAGTCACCCTCAACTAAGTAGACCTCACAAATACTTGGGTCTGATTCTGAACAGTCAGCTAATTTACCAGGTAAGCCAGTTCCAACCAAAACATTCTTGCGTTGAACCATTTCACGAGCTTTCTTAGCTGCAATACGGGCTTTGGCTGCTAAAATTACTTTATCAACAATTATACGAGCTTCTTTTGGATGCTCTTCTAAATAGTTTTCAAGCATTTCTGCTACACAAGCACTTACCGCCGATGTTACCTCGCTATTGCCTAATTTAGTTTTTGTTTGACCTTCGAACTGAGGTTCGGCAACTTTTACTGAAATAACCGCCGTTAATCCTTCACGGAAGTCGTCACCACTAATATCAATTTTTTCTTTGGCTAAAATACCTGATTTCTCGGCATAACTCTTCAAAGTACGAGTCAACGCCATACGGAAGCCTGATACGTGCGTACCACCTTCATGCGTATTGATATTGTTTACGAAAGAATATACATTTTCACTGTAACTTGTGTTATAAAGCATGGCCACGTCAACTGGAACGCCATCTTTATTTCCTTCCATAAACATTGGTTCAGGAATTAAACGCTCACGGCCTGCATCAATATAAGATACAAATTCTGCTAGTCCGCCTACTGAGTAGAATGTATCCGTTAATGCATTTCCGTCTTCGTCTATTTCACGGAGGTCAGTCAATACGATTGTGATACCTTTATTCAAAAAAGATAGCTCACGAAGACGATTCGCTACTGTTTCGTATTTATATTCAGTAACTGTAAAAATACTATTATCGGGCTTGAAAGTTACTTGCGTACCTGTATCTTCTGCCGTACCGATTTCACGTACTGGATAAAGTGGTTTTCCGATACTATATTCTTGTTCGAAGACTTTTCCTTCACGATGCACTTCTACACGTAAGTGAGTAGAAAGAGCATTTACGCAGGATACCCCCACACCGTGCAAACCACCTGAAACTTTATAGGTATCTTTATCGAATTTACCACCAGCGTGAAGTACGGTCATTACCACCTCTAAAGCTGATTTCTTTTCTTTCGAGTGCATTCCAGTTGGAATACCACGGCCATTATCTTTTACTGTTACCGAATTATCTGGATTAATTGTTACGTTGATGGTGTCGCAATGTCCTGCTAAGGCTTCGTCAATTGAGTTGTCAACAACCTCCCAAATGAGGTGGTGAAGTCCTTTGGCACCAATATCACCAATATACATGGCCGGACGTTTCCTTACTGCCTCTAATCCTTCAAGAACTTGAATGTTTTCCGCACCATAATCTGCCTTTGACTTCTGAGGCTCTAAGCCTTCTTGATTTTCTGCCATAATTAATTGTTTAAAAAAATTTAACTATCAGATTTTCCGAATAGAATATCTTAAAATAGTAAACAGTTTATATCGAAAATTTACTTTTTTAACTACAGTAAAAGATGTAAAAAAACTGTGCTTTTTTGTTGGCAACCTATACCTGAGTATTTAAGTTTGTTACTCACAGTTTTTTGTCTAATTTAGTTGTAAAGATACAAAAAAATATCGGATTTTTAAAATTTATTCCATGCTCAAAATGCTTCAAAATGACGTTTTTTTAGCATTTTTTTGGTAAAAATTTAAATAATGATAAAACTTATAACATAGACACTAATTGACAATCATTTATGAAGAAGTTTATTATTTTAGCATTAATTCTAAGTTCGTGTAAATCAACTTTTTATATTGCACGACATGCCGAAAAAGTCGATAATTCGGCAAATCCACCTCTGAGTACTCTGGGTAAAGAACGAGCCGAAGACCTCAAGCAAGCATTGCTCAATAAACAAATTACAGACATTTACTCAACCAATTTTTTGCGTACCCAAAATACCTCCAAACCTTTGGCTGATGCTTTGGGTAAACAAATAAAAGTTTATGCAGCAAGTCCCGCTGATTCGATGAGGGTTTTTATTGAAAGACTGAAGACTATGAAAGGGAAAAAAGTATTGATTGTTGGGCATAGTAATACTTGTAAATATGTGGTAAATGGTCTGCTCGAAAAAGATACGTTGCGTTCTGATATACCTGATAATGATTTCGATAATCTCTATATTATAGAAAGGAACTTTTTTCCGGTAAGGAAAATGCGTTTCTTTGCAAAAACGTACGGAAAAACTTCGCCACAGTAACACCTTTTGCGTAAGTTTTGCGTTTAAAGTAAAATAAGTTTTAAACTTATTTGATGCACACAATTGCAAGATTGCATTGCCGAAGTAATTGTGTTACAAAAATCTTTTATAAAGTATTCAATCAATGAAAAATCTACGAAAATTTACATTAATCGCTTTAGCTATCCTAACGGTACCTTTTGTTGCCTTTAAGTACGATGACCGTTACTTCGAAATAGCCAAAAACTTAGATATTTTCGCTACGATGTTTAAAGAACTCAACGCTTACTACGTAGATGAAATTAACCCGAATAAGGCCATGAGGATGAGTATTGAGTCGATGTTGAAGCAACTCGACCCATACACCAATTTCTTTCCTGAAGATGATATTGAAGATTATATGACCATGACTACCGGAAAGTACAATGGAATCGGTGCAACGGTATCGCACCGCGATGATAAACACGTGGTTGTGATGATATACGAAGGCTCACCTGCTGACAAGGCAGGAATGAAAATCGGAGATGAAATAGTAAAAGTTGATGGTGTTGATGTAGTGAATCGTAAAGGTGTAGATATTGGTCGATTAATGAAAGGCCAGACTGGTACTACGGTCAAGATGTCGGTAAAAAGATACGGACAAAATTCTCCGCTTGAATTAGTCGTTGGGCGAGACATCGTGAAAACACCAAATGTTCCACACTCAGGCATGATTAATGATGAAGTGGGTTATATTCAATTAAACGATTTTACAGCAACTGCGGCGAAAGAAGTGAAAGGTGCTTTCACTGAATTGAAAGGTCAAGGAATGAAGAAACTAATCCTAGACTTACGTGGAAACCCAGGTGGCTTATTGAATATGTCAGTTGAGATTTGTAATGCTTTCTTGCCAAAAGACCAGTTAATTGTAGAAACACGTGGAAAAGTTGCCGAATGGAATCATAAATATATGGCTATGGAAGCTCCACTCGATACTGAAATGCCAATTGTAGTGCTTATTAATAGTATGAGTGCTTCTGCCTCAGAAATTGTGAGTGGAACTTTACAAGATTATGACCGTGCGGTGCTCATCGGCCAACGTTCGTTTGGAAAAGGTTTAGTACAAACAACACGTGATTTGAGTTATAATACCAAAATGAAAATCACAACTGCTAAATATTACATTCCAAGCGGCCGTTGTATTCAAGCATTAGATTACAGCCACCGTAATCCAGATGGTAGCGTAGGACGTGTACCAGACTCCTTAAAAACAGCTTTTAAAACAAAAAATGGTCGAACGGTTTACGATGGTGGAGGAGTTGACCCAGACATCAAAACAGAAGTGGCAACTATGGCAGCAGTAACCGCGAATTTATTGCAAAAGAATTATATCTTCGATTATGCTACTAAGTACTACTTCGAACATGCTAATCAAAAACCAAAAGAGAAGTTTACGCTTACGGAAGCAGAGTATCAAGATTTTATCAATTGGTTAAAAACTAAAGATTTTACTTACACTACAACAATGGAGCGTAATCTTGATAACTTAGAAGCATCGGCTAAAAAGGAAAACTCATTGGATTTAGTGCAAGAACAAATCAAATCTTTGCGTGAAAAAATCAAACAAGGAAAGCTACAAGATTTGGCAAAAAACAAAGAAGATATCAAAGAGCAATTAGAAGCTGAAATTCTGAGTCGTTATTATTATCAAAAAGCAATGAAGTTTGTAGCTTTCGACCGTGACAAGGAAGTTCAAGAAGCTCTGAAATTATTTAAAGATATGCCACGTTATCAGTCAATTCTGAAAGGAGGGAAGTAAGAAACGCTAAATTTTTCATTTCTGAAATTGATTCAAGAAGTTTTGTAATTTTTTTAGAAAAAGTCTATTAACTTTTTCATTTTGTTGTATTTTTGCAGGGTAAATCTAAACTTAGTACGCTTATGTTCGGTTATCAATATCCAACTTGGGTTGCAATCACATTCTTTGTCGTTCTAATGGCGTTATCTTTCGCTGTTGGTAAATGGTTAGTAAAGAAAGAAAGAGATTACGACGGAATTTAATCATATCTTGAGTGCTGGATTTTGAGGTTCAGCACTCAAAAAATTCCTTCTTCCAAATGCAAAATTACCTTCTCGGGTAATTTTTTTGTTAATAAACGAGCTACAATACTACTTCTGGTGCCATTTGAGCACGCAACCACAATTGTTTGATAGTCGTTTAGTTCTTCCAAACGTTCAGTAATTTCATGAGGAGGAATATTTATTCCGCCAATATTAAAATCTGCAAATTCAGTATTCTCTCTTACATCAACCAAAATAGTCTTTGGTTTCGAAAGAACTTCATCTAATTCGCTTTGTGAAATTTCGGTATATGTTTGCATAGTTTATAAATGAATATGGCACACGCTTGTCGAGTGTGCCATAAAGTATATCAAATTTTGAAATGCAATTACTTGTAAAGAGCATCACGTTGCCCTTTGATTTTCTCATCTGTCAAGAAAGTATCAAAATCCATTAACTTATCCAAACAACCATTTGGTGTTAACTCAATGATACGATTCGCTACTGTTTGAGTTAATTGGTGGTCATGACAAGTGAAAAGGATATTGCTCGGGAAATCTTCCATGCCTTTATTCAATGCTTGGATTGATTCCAAATCTAAGTGGTTGGTTGGTTCGTCAAATAATAAAACGTTTGCACCCGAAAGCATCATGCGTGAAAACATACAACGTTGCTTTTCACCTCCTGATAGTACTGTACATTTTTTCAAGGCTTCTTCGCCCGAAAACAACATACGACCTAAGAAACCACGTACAAAAGTTTCATCTTTTTCTACTGAATATTGTCTGAGCCAATCTACTAAGTCAAGGTTTCCATCGGAAAAATACTTAGCATTATCGTTTGGTAAGTACGAATGAGTAATTGTTACCCCCCATTTGAATGAACCACTATCTGCTTGTTTTTCGCCCGAAAGAATATCAAATAAGGCCGAAACTGCCAATCCATCTTTGCTCAAAAATGCTATTTTTTCATTGCGAGAAACCTGAAAATTCAAATCTTTAAACAAATATGTGCCATCTTCAAGTTTGTAGCTGAGGTTTTCAACCAATAAAATTTGGTCACCAACTTCGCGGTCGGGTTTGAAACCGATGTATGGATATCTGCGTGAAGAAGGCTGAATTTGTTCGATATTCAGTTTTTCAATCATTTTCTGACGAGCCGTTGCTTGCTTAGACTTAGCCACGTTGGCAGAGAAACGACGAATAAACTCTTCCAATTCCTTTTTCTTCTCTTCAGCTTTCTTGTTTTGGTCGGCTTTTTGGCGAGCGGCTAACTGGCTTGATTCATACCAGAAAGAGTAGTTACCGCCATAAAGCGTAATTTTCTTGAAATCAAGGTCAGCGATATATGTACAAACGTTATCGAGGAAGTGACGGTCGTGAGATACTACGATTACGGTATTCTTGAAATCCATCAAGAAATTTTCGAGCCACAAAATAGAATCAATATCTAAGTTGTTGGTTGGCTCATCGAGTAATAAAATATCTGGATTTCCGAAAAGAGCTTGTGCTAACAAAACCTTCACTTTTTCTGAAGGGTTCATATCAGCCATGAGCGTATAATGGTAATCTTCTTTGATGCCCAAGCCTGAAAGCAATGATGCCGCATCAGATTCTGCATCCCAACCATTCATGTCGGCAAATTCTGCTTCTAATTCAGCTGCACGATTTCCATCTTCTTCGGTAAAATCTGTTTTGGCATAAATCGCATCTTTTTCGGCAATAATTTCAAATAAACGCTCATTCCCTTTGATAACAGTGTTTAAAACTGTTTCTTCATCAAAGGCATTTTGATTTTGTTTCAAAACCGACATCCTTTCACCTGGGTCCATGCTTACATTTCCCGTTGTTGGTTCAAGGTCGCCCGAAAGAATCTTTACAAACGTCGATTTTCCAGCCCCGTTTGCTCCAATAAGGCCATATACGTTGCCTGGCGTGAATTTAAGATTTACCTCTTCGAAGAGAGTTCTTTTGCCAAAACTAAGTGAGATGTTAGATACTGTAAGCATTTTAATTAGTGTAGAATGAAGAATTAAACTAAGTTCAATTAAAATTCAAAATTCTATTTTTAAGTTTTAAGAAATACAATAATATATTTTATACACAAAGAATAGAGCGTTTGGGTAAAATCATTCTTTATTACTCAAAAAATCCCTTCATCAGCAAAGCTGAAATAGCCGTTATCGCCAAAAATAAGATGGTCTAGTACGGGTATATCCAACATTTTGCCTGCTTCTTTTACTTTTTTAGTTAATTCCTTGTCAGCTTGACTTGGAGTTAAATTACCTGATGGATGATTATGCACCAAGATAATCGCCGAAGCTAAATATTCTAATGCAGCTTTAAAAATCATCTTTGGGTCGGCTACCGTTCCTGCCACTCCTCCGATACTTATTTGGTGTGGTTTTATTACTTCATTAGCTCGATTGAGTAACAAAACCCAAAATTGCTCGTGTTGTAAGTCCATTAAGTAGGGGCGAATAGCCTTGTAAGCATCTGATGATGAACCCACTTTCGTTTTTTTTAGAACCTCACTATCTTTTCTTCTTCGGCCTAATTCAAGTGCGGCGGCAATAGAAATGGCTTTAGCTTCGCCAATGCCTTTAAACTTCATTAAATCGTTGATACTCAGCTTAGCTAATTCATGGAGGTTATTATTGACACTCTGTAAAATTAACTTTGATAAATCAACGGCAGATAGTTCTCTTGTACCAGAACCAATCAAGATAGCAATCAACTCGGCATCCGAAAGTGCAGCTTTACCTTTCAGTAAAAGTTTTTCTCTCGGACGGTCTTCTTCAGCCCAAGATAAGATTTTACTAATCATTTTTTATAGAGAAACAGCAAAAGAAATATGGATTTCGAAATCCTAACTGAAACAAAAAATGCCCACGGAGAAAAGTGTTCCATGAGCAAAATATTGAAAATCTTAGAGCTAATTAAGCTAAAGAAGCGATATGCTTAGCTAAACCTGATTTTAAGTTAGCCGCTTTGTTTTTGTGAATAACATTCTTGCGAGCTAATTTATCTAAAGCAGAAGCTGCTGATTTGAACAACTCTGTAGCTGCTACTTTATCAGTAAGACCACGTAATTTTCTAACTAAAGTACGAGTTGTTTTATGTTGGTAACGATTTCTCAAACGCTTAGCTTCGTTTGCTCTGATACGCTTTAATGCTGACTTATGATTTGCCATTGTATTTTATAAATAATTGTCTTATTCTGAAATTGGAGTGCAAAATTAACTATTTTATATGAAACAAAAAACTTAATCTAAAATATTTTTCCTAAAAAATAAAGGCTTCGCACAAAGCGAAGCCTTTATTGAAGATTGCAAATAACTAAATACTAATTATTTAATCTCTGAATTGATAACCAATACTTTTTCCCAGTTTGCTTCGTTTGCTTTCTCAAAAGACTTGTATTGACTACTTTCACGGAATTTCTCAATTTCAGCATCTGTTCTGAATGTAAGATAATGCATTACATCATACTCCGCTGTTGAGTTTTCGTCGCTAAAAGTTTTACCAGCCGAATACCCTGCAATTTCTGGTAACTGACGCTTCAAATCTTGAAAGTCAGCCATGTGCTTTTTAATTGTTTCTGCTGAAGTTCCTTTTTTAAACTTAAAGCAAACAATACGTTGTTTTTGGGCCTTAGGAGGTGTATATGCCGAACCATATGCTACCATTAAAAAAGCAAATAGACCCAAAGCCATTGCTGGCATTAAATATCTTAATAATGATTTTTTCTGTGCTTGACTCATTTTGTGAAACCGAATAATATTTTGTATTACACTGCAAATATAACAGATATTATTCAAAAAAATTGCATTATTTCTAGAAAATATTTTATTGTTTTTGTAAATTTAGTATTTTGCCAAATATTATTCTGATTTTTAATCTAAGAGAAATATGGTGTCTTTCTGATGAAAAAATATTTTTTTGGGAATGAAGTTTAAATTTTAAGGATTTTCGAAAAAAAAAAATCCTTTCGTTAAAATTAGGTTCAAAATTTGGAACTTATTAGAAAAAAAGTATAATATTTTGCGTTTTCAAATGTAAAATTTATGCTTTTGGAATTTTTAGTGTACATAATACTTTGTTTTGTGACCTCAAAATCGAGAAATATTAAAAAAAAGTAAAAAACAACTTGCTGTAATGAATTTATTAAAAAGTGTAAAACAAAAAGGCCTGATTTGGTGCCTTTTATTGAGTAGTATTTGGTGTTTATCATCTTTTCGTTATCAATCAATTATTTGGGGATTTTTCGGCCACCAGCGAATCAATCGTTTAGCAGTTTTTACATTACCTCCTGAAATGTTTAGGTTCTACAAAAAGAATATTGATTTCATTACTGAAAATGCTGTAAATCCTGACCAACGGCGTTATGCTGTTAAGGGGGAAGCTCCGAGACATTTCATAGATTTAGATAAATATTCTGATTCCATTCGTAAGCAGCTACCATTGCTTTCTTGGAAAGAAGTGAGTGAGAAAATTTCAGAAGATACGCTTAATCGGCACGGGATTGTACCTTGGCATATAAACTTCATAAAGTACCAACTAACAGAGGCTTTTCGAAAAAAAGATGCTCGACGAATTTTAATGCTTTCGGCTGATATTGGTCACTACATTGCTGATGCAAATGTGCCGCTACACACTACCCAAAATTATAATGGACAATTAACTAACCAGACTGGTATTCATGGATTTTGGGAAAGTAGATTGCCTGAATTATTCGCTGATAATTACGATTTTTTTGTTGGACAAGCCGATTATGTAAAATCCCCACAAAAAAGAGCTTGGCAAGCTGTTTTGGGGGCAAACACAGCTTTAGATTCTGTACTAAGATTCGAACAAGAATTAACCAGCCATTTTGCTGAAGATAAAAAGTTTGGTTTTGATGAGCGAAATGGTATTACTACTAAAAGTTATTCAAAAGAGTTTTCGGAGCGATACCATACAATGCTTAAAAATCAAATAGAGCGTCAGATGCGTGCCTCTATAAAAATGGTTGGAGATTTTTGGCTAACGTGCTGGGTTGATGCGGGGCAGCCAGATTTGAATAGTTTGCTAGCCTATCAGCCAAGTAAAGAAGAAAAAGAGGCGGAATTAGCCGAAAAACAGTCGTGGCTGAAAAGGGTTTTGGATGTTAGAAAAGAAAGTGATAATTAAAGGTAGCCCGACAGGTATTTAGCCTGTCGGGCTATTTTCTTTATATTTTTATGAAAATTTTCTTCTTGTAAAGCCAATTTAGAATTAACCAATAAATGAGAAGCATGAGCCCACCATGCACAAGCGACTGATAAGGAAGCCCAAACAGATTGGCATAATTTTCACCTAAATGGATTTTTAAAGATTTTGAGATATAAACGCCAAGAGCATCGGCAATACAGTAGGCCGCAATTGAGTTCATACCAATTACTTTCAAGAAATAAGCCCAATCAGACTTTCCTCGAACATCTATTATCCAATAAAAAAATGCTAAGAACAAAAAGCATAAGCCGCCGCTGAAAAGCACCCAAGTGGGTGTCCAAATACGTTTGACATTTGGGCATATTCCTAAACGATTAAATATTATGCCAAGCATTAGCCCAGAAACGCCTAAAATAATGAATTGCTTGAGTTTTTCGTCTGCTTTTGTTTCTGATTTTAAGATATTTCCTGCTAAAAGTCCCAAAATCATTGTACCAAGTGTAGGGATAAAACTGAGGGTAGCATAGCCTCCACCATTAAATAAAAATGCCTTTTCACGAGGAAAAAGATTGAGAAACCAGCGGTCAAATGCCCAAGCAAAGTTGGTGTTTTTATTCCAATGAGCAGAAAAATCGCTCAGATTATGTTCCCAGTCTTTGGCAACACCCGCATTGACATAGTCGAAATTAGCATCGGGAAGTGGGTAAAGTGCAAAAGCTAACCAATAGCCAACGAGAATAATTATTAGAGCTGAAATCTGAACCTTTTGAGAGCGAAAAGCCAATAAAAATAAAAATGGATAGCCCATTCCAATTTGACTTAGCGTATCTTCAAATGTAAAATAAGTTTGAGATTTGTACTGAGAACGCAAAAAGATACCTAAAAGAATGAGAATTAAAGAACGTTTAAGTGCGTGTAAAAATGCAGCGTTAGTACCTTCTCTTTGTGTAAGTCTGCGTGCAATAGAGTACGGAAGAACCACGCCAACTAAGAATGAAAATGAGGGTTGAATGAGGTCGTGTAATGAACAACCAACCCATTCTACGTGGTCTTGGTGAAAAGCTAGGAATGCCCAAAATGAGCTTTCTGGTAGTGCTTCAGATACTTTTCCGAAGTGGAGTACTTCGGCCATCATCAGTAGCATTACAAAACCACGATAGATGTCGGCCGAAGTTAGTCGATTTTGTGAATTCATTAAGATTAGGGTTTATGTCCTAAATATAATGAATTTCTGAATTTATAGAACAAGTTTTCAACTTGTCATTATAGGTTAATGTGAAAATAATAAGTTTAAGACTTAATTTTATAAACGTACGATAACACGCCCCATTTGTCCACCTTTGAGTATTCTTTTTATTTCTTTAGAAAGACCCTTGATTGTGATTGTCTTTATAATAGATTGAATATCTTTTGGTTTCCATGATTTTGCTAAGTTTTTCCACATTTTTTTTCGCCATTCGATATCACATTCTGAAGAATCAATTCCAAACATCGAAACCCCTCTTAGGATAAATGGAAAAACAGTTGTAGGTAATTCAGGCGAATTAACTAAACCACAAATAGCAACAACTCCATTGTATTGCATTGATTTTAAGATAGTTGCTAGCATGTTGCCGCCAACAGTATCTACACAAGCTGCATAAACACCTTTAAGTAATGGACGCCCCGATTTATCATCTACTTCTTCGCGAGAAATTACTTCTTTCGCCCCAATTTTTAAAAGAAAATCCTTCCCTTCGGGTTTTCCCGTAACCCCCACCACATGAAAACCAAGTTTGGCAAGAATCATTACTGCCATTGTGCCTACGCCACCAGTAGCCCCTGTTACAATAACTTTACCTTTTTCAGGAGTAAGTCCGTTTTGTAAAAGTTTGTCAATGCAAAGTGCGGCAGTAAGACCAGCCGTGCCGAAAATCATACTTTCTTTGGGTTTTAATCCACGCGGAAGTTTTACTACCCATTTGGCTGGAACACGGATGTATTGCCCGAAACCACCAGCTGTATTCATGCCAAGGTCGAAGCCAGTTACGAGTACTTTATCTCCTTTTTGAAAATCAGTAGATTGACTATCCTCGACGATTCCCACAGCATCAATACCGGGTGTATGAGGATAATTACGCGTAACGCCTCTATTTCCAGTTGAAGATAGGGCATCTTTATAATTGAGTGAAGAATATTGTACCTTTATTAGTACTTCACCAGCTGGTAGATCTTCAATTTTTCGCTCAATGATATTTTGAGAGAAAGTCTTATCTTCGTTTTCGGTAATGTAGAATGCTTGGAAAGTTGACATTGTTTGATAGATTTGGTTGTACTCTTTTACATTTGAATACATCAAAAATCGCAATTTTGTTTTAGAATAGGAGTTTTTCTGGAGATTATTATTTTAAGGATAAAAAATAGTGTCTGTAAGAACATTATGATTTTTCCTTTGCAAGTTATTATAATTTATAAAAGGTATTAGAAGTAAGTTTTAAGTAATGGTAATTTTAGTATTTTGAATGAATAATTTTATCTTGAAAAAATATTTCATAATGAATAAAGAAAAAACAGCGATATTATTATTAATTATTTGGTGGGGAGCATTTACTTTTTATGCAGGTGTGGTTATTCCCATCGGTTCAAAAGCATTGGGAAGCCACACCCCAATGGGTTTTATCACGCAAGCTGTTACTGTGTACTTTAATTATTTGGCATTGTCGATATTTATCTTTTTTACTTTTGCTTTTCGGAAAGTTAAATGGGCGTACATTCTAGGTTTTTTATTAATCTTGGGTCAAATAAGCTTGTTTTTCTGGCATTATAAATTAGACCCAATGCTTAATTTTAAAACGCGTGTAGTTGTAGAAAAACAAGAATTCTACGCTCTTCATCGAGTTTATCTATTAACTTCTAGTGTTATTTGGTTGATTGTGAGCGGTGTATTGTTTAAGAACATTAGGTTTACCTAACAATTTGTTGGCTGGGAATTGTAGGCTGAAAACCGCCTTTAAAATCAGGTTTTGCATAACGATTGCTTGAACTAAAGATTTGAATTTCGGTTAAAACTGTCATAGTTTCAGTATTGATAAACTCAGGGAGCTGATTATCTGGATATTTCATTGAAGGATTTTCACTGAGATTTTCAAAGACAAAAGCAATGGGTAAAATATAAGTTCCTTCATAGCCTAAACCGAGTAGGGGTAGTTTTTTCAAGCCCCTTTTGATAGATGCCTCAAAGCCGATACTTTTCTCAACATGATTGGCCATTTTTGGGTAAAATATCTCTACACCCTCAATTTTACCAGATTTGGTTACACTAAATTTCGTGAATATTCGTCCATAAATACTTGAAAGCGTAGCTACTTTAGGATATTCAATTGTTTTTTTCGCTAACTCAAAGAATACCAAATTTCTATCTAAATCTTTTTGGGCGTAGGTTTGAGTAGTAATGAAGATGCATAAAAAAGATGCCAAAGTAGCTTTCATGTTGAATGTGATTTTAGTGAAATTAATAGCGTTTCTATACAAACTTGTAGAAAAAATAATATAAAAACAAAAAGGCCTCAAGATTTCTCTTGAAGCCTTTTTTATAAAATATGGTTTGAATGACTATTACATCATGCCGCCCATACCACCACCGTGTGCATGGCCCATATCTGGAGCTTTTTCTTCTGGAATATCAGATACGACTGCTTCAGTTGTAAGCAATAAACCAGCAATCGAAGCAGCGTTTTCAAGAGCCAAACGAGTTACTTTCGTAGGGTCGATGATACCAGCCGCTAACATATTTTCAAATTTATCTTCGCGAGCATTATAACCGTAGTCATCTTTGCCAGCTTTTATTTCTTGTACAATTACTGAACCTTCGCCACCAGCATTAGCAACGATTGTACGCAATGGTGATTCGATTGCCGAACGGATGATTGCGATACCAGTTGTTTCGTCAGCGTTTGCACCTTCAAGACCTGCTAAAGCAGCTTGAGCACGGATTAAAGCTACACCACCACCAGCAACGATACCTTCTTCTACCGCAGCACGAGTTGCGTGAAGTGCATCATCTACACGGTCTTTTTTCTCTTTCATTTCAACTTCTGTTGCAGCACCGATGTAGATAATAGCTACACCGCCTGACAACTTAGCTAAACGCTCTTGTAATTTCTCACGATCGTAGTCAGAAGTTGTAGTTTCGATTTGAGCTTTGATTTGGTTTATGCGTGCAGTGATTTGGTCTTGGTCACCAGCACCATTAACAACTGTAGTATTGTCTTTGTCGATAATGATTTTATCGCAGTGACCTAAGTATGAAATATCTGCATTTTCAAGTTTGAATCCTCTTTCTTCAGCGATTACAGTACCACCAGTAAGGATTGCGATGTCTTCCAACATTGCTTTACGACGGTCGCCAAAGCCTGGAGCTTTTACAGCACAAACTTTCAATGCACCACGGATTTTGTTTACTACTAATGTAGCAAGAGCTTCGCCATCTACATCTTCAGCGATGATTAATAACGGACGGCCAGTTTGAGCTACACCTTCTAACACTGGAAGAAGTTCTTTCATTGAAGAAACTTTCTTCTCAGAAATCAAGATGAATGGTTTTTCCATCTCAACTTCCATTTTCTCAGCGTTAGTAACGAAATATGGAGATAAATAACCTCTGTCAAACTGCATACCTTCTACAGTTTTTACTTCTGTTTCAGTACCACGAGCTTCTTCAACAGTGATAACGCCTTCTTTACCTACTTTCTCCATTGCATTTGCAATCATTTGACCAATTTCATGGTCATTGTTTGCCGAGATAGTAGCAACTTGTTCGATTTCCTTTGAAGTAGAGATTGCTTTAGATTGATCTTTTAAAGCACCAACTATTGCGGTAACCGCTTTGTCGATACCACGTTTCAAATCCATTGGATTCGCTCCAGCAGCTACGTTTTTAGCACCGATAGTGTAGATAGCTTGTGCTAATACAGTAGCAGTTGTAGTACCATCACCCGCTTGGTCAGCAGTTTTAGAAGCTACTTCTTTTACTAATTGAGCACCCATGTTTTCAATCGAATCTTTCAATTCGATTTCTTTTGCCACACTCACACCGTCTTTAGTGATTGATGGAGAACCGAATTTTTTGTCGATGATTACGTTACGACCTTTTGGTCCTAATGTTACTTTTACTGCGTTTGCAAGAGTGTCAACACCTCTTTTCAATTTCTCTCTTGCATCTGTATCAAATATAATTTGCTTTGCCATTTTTTTTAAAAATAAAAAATTAAGAATTAAAAATTAATAATTGTCGAAAATTATAGAGTGTATCCTGTAAAATGACATTTTTCATTCTACATTCTTAATTGTTTTAGACAATAGCGTAAATGTCTGATTCACGCATGATAAGATATTCTTTACCATCAACAGTGATTTCCGTTCCAGCATATTTACCGTAAAGAACGTTGTCACCTACTTTCAATAAAGTTGGTTCGTCTTTCTTTCCTGGGCCAACCGCTACAACGATTCCTCTTTGTGGTTTTTCTTTTGCGGTGTCAGGGATAATGATACCAAATGCTGTTTTTTCTTCTGCCGGAGCAGCTTCTACCAATACTCTGTCTGCTAAAGGCTTAATGTTTACTGACATCTTATTTTTGAATTTTTAGAGTTTAAAAAATTAGTTATGAGTAATGAAATATGAATTATGAGATTATTTGTCGGTTTTGTCGTAGCAAAATTTATGATAATCGAGCAACTCATAATTCGTATCTCATATCTAATGATTTTGCGATGACAATTCCACAAAAGTTTTGCCAACGGCCGACAAAGGTACTGTTTTCTGCCAAAATTTCAGTTTTGACTGACAAAAATGTTTCAAAGACTGACATGTTTTTTTGTGTCATACTCCGAAATAGCAATAAATGTCAGTATTTAACTCAGAAAAAACTGTATTATTTGAAGTTAAATCTTAATGCCAAACCCAATGAGTTTTCATCGGGTTTGAGTTGTAAATTGGCAGAAGTGGGTTGTCCGAGTGCTTGATTGTATCTAATTGCAGCTCTTTTTATATGAGCTTTGCCAATAATGTTGCAGGTGATACTGCCTACAAGCGACACCCCAAGCATGCCAAGATAGGTGCCAGAATAATAGCCACTTTGTCGGGTTCGTGCTTTATTGAGCGTTGAAAGTATGTAGATGGTCGGAATAAAACTGATAGCTTGCCCTACACCATTAAATATTTTGTAGCGTTTATAATGATAATTGACAATAGGGTCATTCAATTCAAAAAAAGGTACTTCAAGCGAATTGAAACCGCTTAATCTTCTTTCTCCATAATAATATGTTCCGTTTACCTTCTGTAAAGGTTTTAGGTAATAATGTTTACGGGTTATATTCGATTTATAAAAACTTGAATCTTTTTGAGCAAATAGACTAAATGATGACACTATCAGTATAACTATGGTAAGGGTTTTCATGAATGTTTATTTTATGAAAGGCAAATTGCCTTGAAACTTTCGCTTATGCTAATATTGGTTTAATGACTTTTCCACCTACATCGGTCAACCTAAATGGTCGTCCTTGGAAAGCATAGGTTAATTTTTCATGGTCAAAACCCATAAGGTTTAAAATGGTTGCTTGGAGGTCATGAACGTGCGTGCGGTCTTTTACACCATAATAACCCAAATCATCAGTTTCGCCGAAAGAAACTCCTTTTTTCAATCCACCACCTGCCATAAAAACAGTAAATGCTTCTAAATGGTGGTCTCGGCCTTTGAATGGAAGCGTTTGCCCATCGCGATTTTCTTGCATGGGTGTTCGACCAAATTCACCTCCCCAAACAATGAGTGTTTCATCGAGTAAACCACGCATTTTTAAGTCTTTGATGAGAGCCGTGACAGCACGGTCAGTAACCTGACATAAATCTTTAAAGCCTCCATCGAGTGAAAGCCTTTGGTCGGTGCCGTGCGAATCCCAGCCCCAGTGAAAAAGTTGCACAAAACGTACACCATTCTCCACTAAACGTCTTGCTAAAAGACAATTATTGGCAAATGAACCCTCACCTGGAACCGCCCCATACATATTTCTTACCCATTCAGGCTCTTTACTGGTGTCCATTACTTCAGGCACTGAAACTTGCATTCTAAAAGCCATTTCGTATTGTGAAATACGTGTCAGAATTTCGGGGTCTTGTACGGTCTCATATTGTTGGCGATTGATTTCGTTAATTGCTTCAATAGTTTGTTTTCGAATATCTCTACTCATGCCATGTGGGTCAGAAACGTATAAAACAGGGTCACCACCCGTACGACACTGCACACCTTGATAAATAGATGGCAAAAAACCATTTCCCCAAACACTTTTACCTGCATCGGGGCTTCGGCCTCCAGAAGCCAGTACGATAAAACCGGGTAAATTCTGATTTTCAGAACCTAAACCATACACTGACCAAGCACCTAAACTTGGCCTCCCTAATCGGGCACTGCCTGTGTGCATGAGCAATTGGGCAGGGGCATGGTTAAACTGGTCGGTATACATGGCCTTCAGAAAGGTAAGGTCATCAGCTACTTCGGGTAGATAGGGTAGGAAGTCTGAAATTAAAGCCCCCGATTCTCCATGTTGACTAAATTTTCCAATTGAGCCAAGCATTTTAGGTACTCCTCTAATAAATGCAAATTTTTTCCCTTCTAAAAATTCTTGTGGACAGTCTTTCCCATCAAATTTTTGAAGAGCAGGTTTGTAATCAAAAAGTTCTAATTGTGAAGGAGCTCCCGCCATGTGTATGTAAATCACTTGCTTAACTTTTGGCGGAAAATGAGGTTGTTTTGGATACATTGGGTCAGTTTGAAGCATATCATTTGATGCTTTTTCATTGCCCGAAAAACAGCCACCAAGTAATGAGCTAAATGCCATTGTGCCTAGTCCAGTTGTGCAGGTTTGTAAGAAATGGCGACGGGTTTGGTATTGAGCTTCAGCCAATAAAAATTCTTTGATTAACTTTTGCATGGTAAGGGTTGAATTTGCCTACTAAGTTAGGTATTTATTGCGAGAAGACACTATTAAAAAAATAAAAAGTCCTCAACGTTTTTAAGATTGAGGACTTTAAAAAGTTTTATGATAAACTTACTTTTTTTGCATTGATACTCTCATATACCCCATCCCAAAGTTCGATACGCTTTTTGAGCGATTCGATGGTAGCATTTTCGGCTTCTTGCCAAAATGTTTCGTTATCTCCACAGAGATTAGCGGTCATTTCTAAGGCCAAATGACTATGATGGTCGCCATCTACTTCGATGTGTCGTTCGAGATAATATTTAAAAATTGATATTCTCTCAGGAATACTCAAATGAATATCATTGATAATTGATAGAAACATTCCCGGTATTAAATCTTCTCTACCAAATGTAAAAATAGCTGCTTGAAGGTAAGATTTTTGACTTTTAATAATATCAAAGGTAAAATTTACAAAACTACGAGCAGCTTTTGGTGTACCTGCAACTACAAATGCTGAATCGAAATTTTCAGATTCTTTCAATACTTCAATAAACTTTTCAATGTGGCTTGTATCGGCCTCAGCTTGGTGCATGGCATCGAGGTAAAGTTCAAAGTGACTTTTACGATTACCATCCATATCAACATCTGATTCTTCTCCAACTACAATTTCGTTGATTAAATAACGAGTATCGGCAGAAGCGGTAGGAAACCAAGGAACTTTTGTACACGTAAGGTTATTTTGAAGTGATTTCAGTAACGACATAAAGTCCCAAACGGCATACACGTGGTATTGCATAAATACCTTTAGGTCGTTGAGATCATTGATGACAGAGTAAACTTTGTGATTAATAATTTGCTGTCGGAGCGGTTCGATTTTTTCTTGAATACGGTTAATGTAATGACTCATTTTACTTTGGTTTGTTTATTTCTTAAACTTTCTGTCTTACTGAATAGTTTGAATGTGGCCTTAAAAATACTTGATAAAAATAATTAAGTTATTTCTCTGATTAAGTTTATGATGCTTTAATAAAGAAATGTTTAAAATATTACCTGATTTATTATTAACATTAAACTTGGAAGTTTAATGTTGATTTTCTACTAAATTGAGAAAATATCAAACCTAACCTACTTATGATGATTAAGATTTGTTTCATTATTCATGGGAAAACCACAAATAAAGTTTCGCTAAGCGGTAAGCTAAAAAAAACTTTCGATGCTAATAATTTTATAGTAAAAATCATAGAAACTGAATATGCCAGCCATGCAATATTGCTAACAGAAAGTGTAGTAAACGAAGGATTTACAATTATTGTTGCTTGTGGTGGAGACGGAACCCTCAATGAAGTTGTCAATGGAGTTATGAACGTAGGGAATGAAAGTGTAAAAGTATGTTTATTGCCCAATGGTTCGGGCAATGATTTTGCTAAAACCATTATTCCAACACAAACCATTGAGTCTTTAAAGGAAGCTATTTTGACAGGAAGTATTAAAAAAATTGATGTAGGATTGGCCACCTTTAAAGATAAAAATGGTCAGCAAGCAAGCCGCTATTACATCAATATTACCGATGTTGGCATTGGAGGTGTAATTGCCAAAGAGCTTTTTTATGCAAGTAGGTTTTTTGGTGCAACTTTAACTTATCAGTATTTTATTCTTAAAAACTTTATCACTTACAGACCTCAAAATATCATTGTTAAAGGCGATGATTTTGTGTATGAAAGTAAAGTTATGAATTTTTGTGCCGCTAATGGAAAGTTTTTTGGGAGTGGACTTGGTATTGCCCCCGAAGCAAAAGTAGATGATGGCTTGATTGAAGCAGTTGCAATTGGAGATGTGAATTTGATTGATTATTTTTTGAATTTCCCTAAGATTAAAAGATGTGAACGTTTGACACATAAAGCAGTCAAATATTTTAAATCAAAATCTTTAAGTTTTGAGTCAGAAAGTGCAAATACTCCTATTGATATGGATGGAGAATTCGTTGGTTTTTTACCGATGAGTGTTACCGTGAAACATAAAAGTATAAATTTTATCGTCTAAAAATGATTACTGAACAACGTGTTCGAGCATTGGCTTTATCGTTTGAAAATGCCGAAGAATTACCGCATTTCGAAAAGATTTCATTTCGAGTGAAAAAGAAAATTTTTGCCACACTCAATCTGAAAGAAAATAGAGCAACACTTAAACTCTCAGAAACTGATCAGTCAATATTTTCGCTGTATGGCGATAAAACGACGGTTTATCCTGTACCGAATAAATGGGGCAAAATGGGATGGACGCAATTTCGCTTGGATAAAATTGAAGAGGCTTTTTTTTATGATGCACTCGTAGCGGCTTACTGCGAAGTTGCACCAAAAATTCTCGCAGAAAAATATTTGAATAGTTAAAATCCAAAAAAGTCCGAAATGTTATTATAGAATTTCGGACTTTTTGGTTGCTATATTTTAGAAAACCTCAAAAATCATCGTAGATTTTGGCGAAATTGTTAGGCCATTTTTCAAGGTTTGGATTTCGTTGTTCAGAATATTTTTGGCGGAAGTTTTATTCTGCAAGATTTCATCAAAACGCTTCGTATCGAGCGTAGAAGATTTATCATTTTTATTCATCACAACCATCACCGTTTTCTTATTATCGTATCTAAAATACACATAAATTCCATCAAAAGGTGCAAAATGTAGTGTTTTTCCATGGGCAATTACTGAATTATTTTTCCGCCAATTTAGCAGTTCCTTCAAATACGCTTTAGTACTTTTTTGTGCTTCTGTAAGGCCCTTTTCGGTGAAAACATTGACAGTATCTTCTTTCCAACCACCGGGCAAATCCGAACGAATCAGTCCATCTACTTTATGATGCCCCGTGTTTTGCATCAAAACTTCGGTTCCGTAATAAATTTGAGGTATTCCACGCGTAGTAAGCAAGTAGCCTAATGCCATTTTAGTAAGGTCAACATCTTCGTTGAGTTGTGTAAAAATGCGGTCCATATCGTGGTTATCGCCCATAATTAGAATATTCGAAGGGTCGGCATACACAAAATCATTTGCCAATGCCTCATACAAAACAACCAAGCCCTTTCCCCAAGTTTCTTTTTCTTTGAGGGCATTGACGAGGGCTTCTTGCAGTGGAAAATCCATGATACTTGTCAGGCAACCATTATAGCCATCGGCATTTTTTTTGCCTCTTTGCCAGTACGAAGTGATGAGCGGATTTACACTCCATTCTTCACCAACGATGCTAAAATTTGGGTATTCATCCATAATTGCACAACTCCAGTTTTTCAAGAAAGTCTTATCCGAATATCCGTAGGTGTCTTGACGAACTCCGCCCAATTGAAGGGTTTCAATCCACCATATTGTATTCTGTATTAAGTAGTTAGCCATAAAAGGGTTTTCACCGTTCATGTCAGGCATCATTCTATCAAACCAACCTTTTTTCATAAACGCTTTGTCATAATCAGAGGCATAAAGGTCTTGATTGACCGTGCGACGATGATTGGTTGAGGTTTTGGTATCGGGATAATTGAGCCAGTTTTTAAAGGGCAAATCATCTGTCCACCAATAGCCGTAGCCAGTATGATTCAATACTTCATCAAAAATTAATTTTATACCCTTTTGGCGAGCTTTGCTCGAAAGTTCCTTATAGTCATCGATTGTGCCGTATCTGGGGTCAACTTTGTAATGGTTCGTAATGGCATAGCCATGATAAGAGTAGCCCGACATATTATTTTCAAGCACAGGAGTTGGCCAAATAGCCGTAAAACCCATGGTGGCAATGTAGTCAAGGCTATTGATCATTCCTCTAATATCGCCGCCATGGCGTCCGCCATCAAAACCACGATTGATTTTTGCTTCATTCATGCCCGCAACCACATCATTTGAGTAATCACCATTGACAAAGCGGTCGGGTGTGATAAGGTAAATGACATCAGAAGAATTAAACCCACGCATTTGGGCTGATGCTTGTTGCTTAGGTAGCAGACTATAATTGTACGTATAAACGGTTTTGCCCGCTTTCTTAAAATTGATAGTGAAATTACCCGCTTTGGCGGTTTTGGCAATTACTAAATCAAGGAAAAGATAGTTTTTGCTATCAGCTTTATTGACTTTTTTGATACTTACCCCTGCATAATTAATAGAGGGTTGAGTTTCGGAAATATTTTCACCATGAATCAATAATTGCAAGTTTGGATTCTTCAAGCCTACCCACCAATTCAATGGCTCAACGTGATGAATTTGAGCATTTGCCACGAAATGAAAGCAGCAGAGATATATAAGGAAGTAAATTTTTTTCATTTGTTTAATAAGAATTTTAATGGAATATCAAGACGTTGATTCCAAGATTTTTCTGAATGGTCGGCACCAATAAATTCTTTTGTAAGCCAATTTTTATCAGAAAATCCTTTTGATTTCATAACAATATCGACCTTTTCTTGGAAAGGCTTGTAAAGTGCATCTAAGGTTTCTGTACCATAATCGAAATATATTTTATGCTTTTGCGGCGAAGGTAAATATAATTGTAAGTATTGCAAAAATGTTGCTGGAATAGGGTTATTTTCTACCGTAAAAGTGCCAACCCAGTGCGTTGACAAACAAGCGGCACCCGCAAAAATTTGGGGGTATTCACAAATGGCATACATCGAAATCAATCCACCCATGCTTGAGCCACCAATAAATGTATGTTTTTGGTCTGTGAAAACAGCGTATTTTTTATCAATGAAAGGTTTGAGTTCTTCTACGATGAATTTTAAGTAATTATCAGAATTGATTTTACCTGCAAAAAGTGCTTGGTTTTTTCCACGAGTGGCCTTGTAGATTGAATCTTGTTGGTTTTGACTGAGCATTTCAAAGGGTTTTTGTGGAAAATAATCGGAATGTCGATTAGCTGCTATATTCCAAATACCCACAACGATGCAGTTTTGAATGGTTTTTTCATCCAGTAATTTTGTCATTACCTCATCTACATCCCAAGCTTGTTTATTCCAAGTGCTTGAGGCATCAAAGAGCATTTGGCCATCGTGCATATAAAGCACTGAAAATTTGCTTTTACCATCGTAGTTTTTCGGTAGCCAAACATCTACATTTCGAGCAGCAACATATTTCGATTGAAAATCAGTTTGTCTTTCTAATCGACCACTCGATACCACCTGTGCATACGTGTTGAGTGCGAAAAAACAAAACAGAAGAATATTAATGATAGCATTCATTTTTATCATGAAAATAGGTTAAAGTGTTGGTTATAAGTGGAATATGAATAGTGGTTTCTGTGCAAAGACTCAAAAAAATCTGCATAACAAACGTTATGCAGATTCTGATTATTAAACCTATGATGAATCTTATTTCACCTTTGTAGCTTTGTAAGTTGGCTTGGCAGGGTCTTTTAGGTCTAAAACAAAGTTCCACGTACCAGCTTTTACTCCAAAGTTTTTACCACCGTCTTTCAATGCTCCACTTGCGGCAATTGGGTCTGGCTCGGTGCTATTGGCTGAGCCATAATTTACACCCCAATCATCATTCAATCTGAATTTGATTTGGCCATCTTTCAGCACTACATTGTTCAGATACCAAGTTTCGGTGCTGAGGTCATAGCTGAATTTTTGGTCAGGTTTGTCGCCCCAACCTGTGGCAGTAGCATCGCCCACAATCCCCCACGGAGCATATTTTGTAATCGTATATTTCATTTTTTTGAAATCTACCGTAATTAAGTATGTTCCTTTTTTTGCTGCAATGTTATCGCCACCTTCTTTCAATACTCCGTTCGAACCACCATAATTTACCCCCCAGTCGTTGTCTTTACGAATCTTGAACTCACCATCAATAAGTGTCACAATGCCAGTCCAAAGGTCAACGCTTGGGTCATAGTTGAGCGGAGCATCGGGCGTTGCCCCCCAGTTATTGAAGGCACTTCCCACAATTCCCCAAGAGTATTTCTCAACCTTGTAAGTAAGTGCAACTGGGTTAAAGGTGATTTTATAAGTTCCCGCTTTTACAGCAATATTATCACCATCTTTTTTCAAAACACCATTTGTTCCACCATAATTTACTGCCCAGTTGTTGTTTTCACGAATCTTGATTTCACCGTCTTTCAACGTTACATACGCTACAAATACATTCGGAACTTCAGTTTTGTAGAATGGCATATCAGGGCCATCCCAGCCGTTGGTTGTGGCACTTCCCACTACACCCCAAGTTGAGCTAAGGTCTAATTTGTCAAGATAAGGCGTGGCCGTAAGGCTACTCACTGTCGAACTCAAAACCGTAGAAGCTCCCATCGTAGCGGTTATCTTGATGTCGATGTCGGCAGGTGTGCCAGGGGCAAGTCCAAGTCCCAATAAAATGCCGTTTAACTCAGCAGTCGTAAAGGTTTTCTTAAGGTCAGAACCAGCTGTAATGGCCGATGCTTTCGAGAAATTTCCACCTTTTTTATCAATCAAAATGGTATTGGTAGCTGCTGCACTAAAACCATAATCGACTGCCCATGAGATAGTTAGAGCTTCTTTGGTGGCATTGTCTTTATTCAATACAACGCTTTTGCTCGAAAGCGTAACCACAGGAGCTGCCCCTGTGCTTAAAATTGCTCGTTCTTCTTCTTTTTCGCAGCCCCACGCAAACAAAATCGCCAGCCCGAAAAGAAATAATTTATTGAATGTTTTCATATTTTTATCTTAGATTTTTAGGTTTTAGAATTGAGGTTTTAGGTATTAATTTTAAAATAAACTATGTCTAAAACCTATCTTCTATTGCCTTATTAATATCCTGTATTTTGTTTCAAAGTAGGGTTTGCAATAAGGTCAGAAGCCGCCAACGGGAATACCGAACGGAAAGTTTCTACGTCTTTTCCTGCTTTGATTCCACCTTTCCAAGCCCAATTATAGCCAGTTGTAAACTTCCCAAATCGAACTAAGTCAGTGCGGCGATGTGCTTCCCAGTATAATTCACGACCACGCTCGGCCAAAAGATTGTCGAGTGTCAGTGAAGAAAGGTTGGCTGCACCTGCACGTTTGCGAAGTGAGTTTACTAAGCTAAGAGCCAAAGTACCATCGCCACTACCGCCACGAGTAACGGCTTCGGCATAAATTAAATAAGCATCGGCTAATCTAAATAACGGGAAATCGGTGTCCGTATGCGTTAGGTTTTTGCCTGGTTTTCCATCTCTTTTTACGTTTTTCCATTTCGTAACGGCATAACCATTCGAGAAAGTACCTACTTCATCAATTTCTAATTCTTGTCCGTTTGTGTAGAACATTCCACGTTTATCGGCTTTGTCATTGAATAAAGACACAAATTCTTTGGTTGTACGGAAGCCGCTCCAACCACCGTCAACGCCAAATTCAGCGGCATTCATGCTTCCACCTATCGAAGCGTGAATGATGGTTGTAGTTCCACCCCAAGTTTGGGTTTCGTTTCCATCATAGTTGATAACAAAAATGTTTTCGGTAGAAAGGTGGTTGTCAGCTAAGAAATTGTGCTGATAATTGTTTTCGAGCGTATAACCCGCATCAATTACTTTTTTGGCGTAAAGGGCTGCTTCGCTGTATTTTTTCTGACCAGTATAAACCTCTGCATTCAAATATAATTTAGCTAAAACCATCCAAGCAGCTGCTTTATCGGCTCTACCGTATTCATTTTTGCGAGCGTCAGGAAGTTCGGTTTCAAGAGCTTTCAATTCGGTTTCTAAGTAATTGAATAATTCTTGACGAGATGCCTGTTTAGGCAAATCAGAACCTACTTTATCGTTTTCGGTTACGAGTGGAATACTACCAAAAAGGTCGATTCCATGCGAATAAACCAATGCACGAATAAAACGTGCTTCTGCACGGTAGTTTTTAATATCTTGTGAATTGGCAATGCCACGGCTACTTAATTTTGCATCGGTCGTTTCACGCAAAAACTCATTAGCTACGGCTGCTTGGAACAAGATTCTTGAATAAAATGCTGATGTCCAAGCATTTGAGGCTGTCCAAGACATTTTGTGCAAATCAGGTAAACCTGGGTCACCCCAACCTACGATTGCTTCATCGGTCGTAAATTCTTGCAAGTACCAATACACACGCATATAGCCCTGAAAACCACCATCGAAGTTTTTCAAATCTACATCATCGTCTTTTGGTTTGATACCTGAAACCGCCAAACCTGCGTATAATTTTGCCAAAATCTCTTTGTAATTATTGGCATCTTGATAAACCAATTCTGAAACTTGCCCCACATAGGGCTTGGTATCTAAGTCTTTGCACGACCCCATCACGAAAATCAGTGCTAAAACGGCTATTAATTTTTTAGATATATTTTTCATTTGAAATTTAGAATTAGAAGTTGATGTTTAAGCCTACCGAATAAGTGCGTGGTCTTGGATAGATTTGACGGTCGATACCATCGGCAATCTCTGGGTCTAAACCTTTATATTTCGTGATTACGAATACATTTTGCACCACAAACGATAATTGAGCTTGGATTTTCTTCGCTCTAAACAAATCGCTCAAATTATAACCTACGTTCAAGTTGTCCATGCGTAAGAATGAAGCGTTTTGTACGTAATAATCTGAAAGAATGGTTTGGTCAGTGCGAGTTTTGAAGTTTGTTTCTAAAACATTGGCCGAAACGTTATTGATGAAGTTGCCCGCACCCGTAATGTTTTGGTAAGTAGCCATGCTTGAATAAATATTATTCAAGGCGTAATTGCCGATGTTTGAACGCATTACAAAGCCTAAACTTGCTTTTTTGTAAGACATCTGAGAGCTAAAACCTAAGAAATATTTAGGAACAGCCGATTGATAACGATAACGATCTAATTCCGTAATTTTTCCATCGCCATTGAGGTCAGCAAATAAGCCTTCGATTGGCTTTCCTGCTTCGTCATATACTTGTTTGTACACGAAGAATGTATTTGGCGTGTAGCCAGTTGAATGCACTTGTGCGTAGTTTCCTACACCACCACTGATGCCACCTACCAAAACACCTACGTAAGTCGGGTTATCAACTTTGGTCAAAGCCGTGATTTTTCTTTCGTTATAAGTAAAGTTTCCACTAATATCCCAATTGAAGTTTTTGTTCATGATTGGTGTATAGTTTATCACCACTTCAAGACCTTTGTTTTCGAGTGTTCCAACGTTGGTTGTTACTTTATTACTGAAGTTTGAGCCCGCCGCTACGTCGATTTCGTTAATCAAATCGGTAGTTTTCTTTTGGTAAACATCAATGCTACCCGAAATACGTGCTTTTTTCAATCCAAAATCTAATCCTAAGTTAGTAGAAGCCGTTTGTTCCCATTTGATATTTGGGTCATAAGCATTTGGGCGAAGTACATCGTAGTATCTATCACCAAATTGGTACTTCAAGCCTTGTCCTTTCGTGTAAGCATTCAAGTACGGATAATCGCCTGTTGATAAATCTTGTTGACCAGTAAGTCCCCAACCGAAGCGAAGTTTTAAATCAGAGAAAATCTCATCGTTTTTGAATTCTTTGTTGAGTTTCCATGCTAAAGCTACCGACGGGAATGTTCCCCAACGATTTTCTGGAGCAAAACGAGACGACCCATCACGGCGAACGGTTACGGTTGCCAAATATTTATCATTTAATGAATAATTCAAACGACCGAAAAATGAAAGTAGAGCATAGTCAGTTTTGAAGTACGAGTAAATTGGCACTACACCGCTGTTACCGTAAGTAGTTCCGTTTTCGTTTTCTCTCACAAATCCTTGGTTTTCAGCACCCGCCATGATATTAATCGACTGACCATTCAAGCCTTTTACATAGTTTAAGTAAAACTGGTTGGTGAAATTATTACGAGTTTGGGTATAATAGCCAACCGAACCTTGATTAGTAAATGAAGTAGCCGAAAGTAAGTTTGATTCAGTTTGGTCGCCTCTGGTATTTGAGCGGTCGAAACCAACATTCCAAACGGCACGAAGGTCTGGGAAGAAATGGAATTTGTAATCAGCTTGGATATTTCCAATCATACGATTAAGCGTTCCGACATTACTTTTTAGGTTCAATAAAGCCAGTGGATTAATTGGTGCTAAACCAGCCAAATCACCATTTTGTGCCAACCATTGGAAATAACCACCAAATTTGTTTTCGGCATAGACATTTTGAGTTGGGTCGAAACCAATGGCACTTCCAATAGCTCCTTCATCAGCAAAATTGCTTTTGGTTGATGAATATTTGAAGTTAATATCAAGTTTTAAATGCGATTTGAAGAACGTAGGCGTAAGACCAACCGATGTTGAAGTTCTATCCATCGACGAAGTTTTCAAAATACCATTTTGTTTGGTATAACCCACTGATACACGATAAGGCATTGTTTTCAAATTTCCTGTTACACTCAAATTATTATCGCTACTCAAAGCTGTACGGAAAATTTGGTCTTGCCAGTTGGTATTGGCATTTCCCAAAAGTTTTTGCTGTGTGGCAGTTCCGTAAGTTTTCACGGCTGTTCTGAACTCATCAGCTGTAAGTACATCTACGTTATTCACTCTTGTGGCTGACGAAAACAATGTACTAAACGCCACATTAAGCTTATCTTTTTTGCTTCCTTTTTTGGTAGTGATGATGATTACACCATTGGCCGCACGTGAACCATAAATGGCTGCTGCTGAGGCATCTTTCAAGATATTAAACGATTCAATATCATTTGGATTAATAAAACTCAAAGGGTTAGCAGCACCCGAAACATTGCTATTGTCGAGCGGAATACCATCAATGACAATAAGTGGGTCATTACTGGCACTTAACGACGAACCACCACGAATACGGATACGACTACCCGACCCTGGAGCTCCACCATTTGAGGTGATTTGCACACCCGCCAATTTACCCGAAACCAATTGCTCAGGCGTAGCGATGTTTCCTTTTACGAAGTCAGTCGAAGTGATTGAAGTAATTGAACCTGTTAAATCTTGTTTCTTTTGTGTACCGTAACCTACCACTACCACTTCTTGCAAGATTTTGTTGTCATCAACCAATTTTACATCAATCGTTGAGCGATTACCCACCGCAATTTCTTGAGTTGCTTTACCAATAAAACTGAAAACTAATGTTGCATTAGCTGGCACTGCTACTTGGTAGCTACCACTGGCATCGGTTTGTGTTCCTGTACTTGTTCCTTTGACCGAAACCGATACACCCGGCATAGGAGACCCATCGTTTTGGTCAGTAACTTTTCCGCTTACTGTTTTTTGTGCAAAAGTCACGCTCGTGAGCATTACCGCAAGCAATACCGAAACGATACCCTTACAGTAAGCCATGCGTTGGACTCCCGCCGCAGTTAAGACTTTCCAATTGTTAAAGTATTTGTTCATAGTTTTGAAAAGTAGTTTGTTTTAAAAATTAAAGTATTTAGTTAAAGTTTTTTGTTTATCAAGAAGTCTGATTTTACTCCATTTCTGTTGACTGTGGACAATCGACTGCGGAATAAATCTTTTACTTATAAAGCTTTTGATTGAAAAAATCGAAAACTGGCAATGCTTCGTTACCTTTCTCAGCATCAAAGAAAATGGCATTGTCCCAATGGGAGCCTTTTCCCCAAGCTGTACTACAATTGGTCGAAATCCAAGCGGGTTCCCAGTAGATAATTCCTTCTCCACCACCTTTCACGACTGCTTTTGTCAGGTCAATCATAAATTTTAGTTGCCCATCAGGCGTGTAGTCATAGCCTGCAATTTTTCCTTCACCGTCCAGCAAATTGTTGGCAGCATCAAAGTTTTTTGGCGAGTACGGATAGCCCGTTTCAACAATCATCACTCGTTTATTAAAATCGACTTTCAGTCTTTTTACTTCATTTGTTAAACCTAAAAGGCTGAATTTCGACCATTTTGGGTAATAAGAAAGACCAATCCAATCATAGTTGAGGATGCCGTTTTTCTTAGCATTTTCAAACCAATTATAAGCGTCATCGGGCTGAGCGATGTGCAGCATGGTTTGGATTTTTGTTCCTCTTGTAGCTGAAATTTTATTGACAGCCTCAATTCCTCTGTTCAGCAATGCCACATTTCGTTGCCAGTTGATAGTTTTGGCAGCATCTTTTGTGTATTGCATTACTTCACTATTGATTTCGTTGCCTACTTGCACAAATTCGGGCGTAAGATTGGCATTAGCGAGTTTGTTGAGTATATTAAAAGTGTAGGTATAAACAGTATCTCCCAGAATTTTGGTGTCTTTAATATTCTCCCATGCTTTCGGAATAGTTTGATGAGCAGGGTCGGCCCAAGTATCGGAGTAGTGGAAATCGAGCAGTACTTGCATATTTTGCTCTTTTGCTCTGCGAATACTTTTCTTGATGTCTTCAAAAGTTGAATACTTTGTCCAATCGGGCGAATGCCACAAGCGAACTCTTACTATGTTTGCCCCTTTGTCTTTGAAGAGTTTGTAGGGGTCAACTTTCGTACCATTGCTTTGGTAAGTTCCACCACAGTCTTCCATTTCATTGACATACGATAAATCTCCACCCAAAAAGAGTGGTTCTTTTTCAATGTCTTTTACTTGGCAACAAAAACTCGAAAACAAAAAAGCGATACCTAACAAGTAAGTTTGTTTCATCGAAAAGAAATGATGTTTACGAAATACGGTGAGTATAGTTAAAGTATTTCCTGCAAAAGTACAATTGATATAAAGGCGTGTCGCCCCACTTTATAAATATTATAAAAAGTGCGGTAAACTATAATACTGAAGATGTAATGTGTTGATGTGTAGATGATTATAAAAGCCAAATAAGTATCCACTTTATAAAGTGGAACTACAAAATGAGCAATTTAATCATTGATTTGTTCAAAAAAATCGCTTGGAGTTTGGTTTGTAATCTTTTTGAATGAACGATTGAAGGCAGTTTTAGAATTGAACCCTACCTCAAAAGCTAAGCTGAGTAGTGTAAAATTTTTATAACGTGGGTCTTCGATACGACGTTTAAACTCTTCGATTCGGTAGGTATTTATCAAATCAAAAAAGTTTTTATCAAAGCCATCATTGATAACTTTTGATAATACGTGCGGCTGAATCTTGAGTTTTGCGGCAAGGTCGTTGAGTGTCAGTTTTGGATTTTCATAAGGTTTGTGTTTGTCCATATAAGTTTCCAACTGACTTTTCAAAACCATGATATTTTCATCGACCACCTCGCTTTTATCGGGAGTAGGAGCATAATTATTGGCCTGATTAATAGGTAATGGATTTTGAAAAAACTCAACTTCTCGTTGGGGAAGTTTAAATATTTCAGGTTGATGAATGGCAAAATAACCCAAAAAATAAACAATTGTAGAGAATACTAACCAAATTGTATCGATGCTTCGCTCGGCAATTAGACTATCATTTACTAATCCTTCGTATGAAAATATAGTCCAGATTCCTGTAAATAACCAAAGTGTTAAGCATACAGCCTGAATTGAAAGTACAGTGTTGAGGTATTGAAGATTTTGCTCGTATGAATAATTATGGCTATAATCTCTTTTATAGGTTTGAATCATTTTACGGCAGATATTCCAGTAGTAAAAATTACTACACCACCCAATCAGCCCCATAATTGCTAAAATGATTTGTAAATCATTGTCTTCATTGACTAATTTTAACCTAAAAACATTAAAATCCATCAAAAAATAGGGCAAATATACTACCAACTGTATAGCTGGTAAAATGAAATGGAACTGCCATTTTTTTGGTAACTTCTTAGTCTGAAAGAGAAGTTTACTTAAATAAAAATAAAAAAGAGGGGCATATAAGAATAGTAATAAATTGGGAATTAGTAAAAGTTTAGAATAGGTTTGGGCAAATTCTTTATGGTTCGACATTTCCCTTAGAAGTACCATGAGAGAAGTCACAGCTATCAATAATACCAACCAACGATTAGCCGCCCGATTGTAATCTTGAATAGTAGGAATGGCGATTATGAGCAAAATGCCTTGAAAGGAGGCAAATAGCATTAATAAATCGAAAAGTGAAAAAAAGTTAAAAGCTCCTGAAAAGTCTTCCCAACTTTCGATTTTTATCTGAATTGTCTTTAAATCTGTCGTATTCGAACGATTAAATACTCGATTTGGGCGAGCTTTTCCACTTTGGCGGCCTTCAACTGATTCCCATGTACCACGAGTAAATTTATATTCTAATCGAGCTAAATCGCTGTAAATTATGGTGCGATAAGTACCATCAGCTTGGCGTTTGAGACGATATTTTTCTTCTCCGGGATTCCAATTATTAAAATTACCAGTGATATAAATATGAGCATCTTTGGGCGTATTCTCTGGTATTTTTTCAATCACCATGACGTATGATGGTTTCGACTCCCAACTTTCAATTTTTACTTTTATAAATTTAGGATTGGCTTCTGAAGAGGCATCATAAATTCGATTTTGTCTGCTTCGGCCGTCTTTTCCTCCTTCCACAAGCATCCAATTTCCTTGTGTAAATTTATATTCAAAGTAGGGGATTGAGTCGGGTAATATTATGAAGTAAGAACCATCAATATCTTTCTTCAGGGCATAATTGGGGTCTCCTGGACTCCAATTATTTATCGAACTGGCCATATATAGCTCACCATCAGGTATCAGAAAAGTAGGATACTCCGAAACCACAATTTTAATTTGTGCTTCCGCCCGATTTCCTAATATTAGAAGAAGAATGGATATTATTGAAATATATAGCTTCATTAAGGTCAAAAAACTTAGGTTTTTGACAAATTTTTTGTCGTTAGTTTATCAAAGTTAAGCAATAAACATTTAGAAATTATTGTAATTTAAGAAACCTGTTGATAGATATTCACATGCTCAGATATAAATCTTTCCCAAGAAAATTTGCTCGCCTGTAAAATGGCTTTTTTACTGAACTCATTTCTAAGTTTTTCATTCTTGTAAAACGCAAACATTGCTGCTGCAATGGCAGTTTCATCGGTTGGTTCTACTAATAAGCCAGCATCGCTAACTACTTCTGGAATAGAACTTTTATTAGATGAAATAACGGGTGTACCGCACTGCATTGCTTCAAGCGGAGGAAGCCCAAAACCTTCATAAAGCGAAGGATAAACGAATCCAATTGCCGAAGAGTATAAAGAAGCTAAATCTTCATCGGCTACAAAGCCAGTGGTAATGATACGTTCTTTTAAGGTAGGGTTTGACTTTATTTCTTCAAAAATTCCATCAAATTGCCAGCCTTTTGTGCCTACTAATACTAAATTTAAATCGGTGATGTGTTCTTGCTGAATGAGTTTCAAAAATGCTCTGATTGTACGCTCAAGGTTTTTACGTGGTTCTAAAGTAGAAACCGAAAGTAGGTGCTTACTTTCAGCTGATATATTATATTTTTTTAAGGTTCTACTTATTTTTTCTTGATTACTTTCTTGATAAAATATGTCTTTTGATGCCGCTAAATGTACTACCTTTACTCGATTAGTGGCAATGCCAGTGGCCTCACAGAGGTCGTTTTTAGTAGCTTCCGAGATACAAATAGGAGTAGTATGTTCATCAATACTTGCCAATATTTTTTTGGTAATGATTTTATTCCATTCGCCAAAGAATTGAGGGAATATATGCGGAATCAAATCATGGATAGTGATGATTTTTTTAGGTTTAGCAAATCCTTCAAATTCTTCTGGAATCGGCAAAAAAGGTGAATGATAAATATCATAGTTAGAGAGCGATGTAGTATCAAACTTAAATTTAGGCTTAAGATACCCACGTGTACGCACGAACGCCTCACGAACTGCTTTTTGTGGCAGCGATTTAAAAGGAAATATTGATATAAGCGAACTTTCGAGTTTCGCTCTTACTTTATCGGAATTTTTATTTACAATATTGAAAGATTTTTCAGGAAAATGCTCCTTTAAATAACTTATCATTTCGGGTAGATGCTCAGTATTGGCTAATGATAATTCAATTGAAGGAGAAGTATGTAATCCTTTAAAAAGTTCTTCAACTACACGAAAAATTCCTGTACGTGATTGTTCATTGAAATGGCCAAGCCCCAAAACTGATGTATCTAAAATGACTTTATTCATGTAATAATTTGCTTATTTTGTTTAAAACCAAGGCTTTTACTGCATCGGTTTCAACATTTTCTTGATACACAACCTCGACATTATCTCGCTCAAAAGTCATGCCTACACTTGGTTTGTGATTGTGAATAAGATAAACTGGGAAATTGGCTAAAGGAAAAAATGGATAGCCTGTGCCTTTGAAAATAGTAATAGTTTGACTAAAAATACAACACAAGTGTTCAGGAAATGAATCAAGTGTTAGTGCAAATTTGGCGTTTTTTGATAAAACTGCAATTTCTTGAATATTGATTTTTGCTGAGGTATCAATAATATTTTGTTTATGTGCTCCATCAACTAAATCTAAAATCTGTTTCGACATTTGGGTTTGACCACAAAGTAATACATTTAGTTGGTGTGCTTTCAGGGTTTCATCAATGATTTTCGCCCAAAATTCTACTGAAAGTTGCTTATGTTCACCGCCTGATTCTGGGAAAAGCATTAAGAATGGCTTATTTGCTAATCCTATTTTTTCTTGAATTTTTTCAAAACTAACATTCGGCGGAATTGGGAAATAAGGTTCGATATCCGCAAAAGAGCCTTTAACGCCAATTTCACGAAGTAACATAAAATACATATCAAAATGATGAAACTCGTGAGTTGGAACATCAAATTCTATGTCTAAAAGTCCACCCAAAGCACGTCTCGAAAAGCCATAAGCTTTTTTTACACTAATAAATGGCAAAACAAAATGGGCGACTGCATCGCTGTAACGAATGTCTATGTAGTAATCATAATCGTTTTGACGAAGTAGGGGTAGAGCCTGACGAAATGTGCGATAAAAATCCTTGATTTTCTCCCATGACGAAATTTTACGTCGGTTGGTTTGAAAATGATTGATATAAATTGTCTGATTGATGTGCGGATTGTGCAAGTTTACGGGTTCGCACCATTGAGCTGTCAATAAATCAATGCTTGCATTTGGGTATGTTTTCTTTATCAAAGGAAACATGTACGTTACCGTCAAAGCATCGCCAAGATGCCCTAAAGAGGCAATTAAAATTCTTGGTGAATTATGATTAATGGGTGCTAATTTTCGTTTTTTATAGAAAAGATTTGCATAAATATCCACAAAAAAATCCATGATTCTAAACGGAATGGTTTCTTTTGGAGTGCCGCAGTATTTTCTCATATTGATAGGTAGGACAGGTTTTTAACCTGTCAATTTAATTTAGAAGAGCAAATCAAAATTTATACCCAAATTTCTCAATCTCTTTTTTCCAAAATTCGGTTTCGTAAATATCCCAAGCGTGGCATCCAAAAGGTAAGCCGCCGTTGAGTTGAAATGCTTTTTGAGGCAGATGTTCAACGCCAAATTTGAGAGCTGTTCGCCAATTAGGAATTCGTAGGTTTGGCCAAAAACGATTCATTTCAATGCCCCAAAACATATCTTCATTATAGGCTGGGTGTGTCTTTACCTTTTCTAAATATTCTTCAATTTTAGCTTTATTTTTGGGAATTAAACTTAAAAGTTTTTTCGTGCGTCTCAAAGAAAACCCGCCATTACCAACGGCTCGTTTCATAATAATTTCCTTAGGGCCATATTTGCCATGAAGTTCTTCTTTAAGGTCGAACCATAAAGCAATTTTTCGCTTGAAATGCCAAATTAGTTCCTTAATTTTTGAATCAAAGTCAATTTCAATTCGCCACGGAGCTCCAATATAATCATAACCTTGTTGGCACCAGTATTCTAATTCATCTCGAAAAACAAAAGCATCAAGTTGATAAATAAGCATGAACTCATGTGCCAAAAATCTGCTGTAGAATTCTTCCGATAAAAGTAAACGATTATAGGTAAGTGTACTTTTAAAAAAAGAATCCTCAAATGATTCGAAAGTAATTTGAGGGTATTGCTCTTGTAAAAGGCTTAAATTGAGTGTTTGGGGCTTTACAACTATGATAGGGTAATGCCCCAAAACTCGCATCCCTTGGGAAAGCGATATTTGCTCAAACTGACTTAGTTTATCTTGATAAATAGGTATTATTACACAAACATTCATTCTTTGTGATTAAAATTGAGATGGGGTCGTCCATGCGATTAAGACTAGAGAATAAAGGAAAGTACTTAATTCTCTAGTCTTAATTCCTAATTAAATTATCGTTCCACCATCAATGGCAAAAATACCACCCGTTGTATAGCCAGATGCGGCCGAAGCTAAATAAAGTGCCATCGGAGATATTTCTTCGACAGAACCCATACGTGCAATAGGTAAACGCTTAGTAAAATGAGCCAAAACTTTATCATTTTCCCATAAAGCTTGACTGAATTTCGTTTTTATCAAGCCTGGAGCAATGGCATTTACTCTGATACCATCTTCTCCCCATTCTTTGGCTAATACTTTGGTAAGCATATTCAATGAAGCTTTACTTACGCTATAAATACCTAAGCCGGGGTCAGGTGTATGTCCTGCAATGCTACTGATATTAATGATACTGCCACCCCCGCGTGCTTTCATGATTGGATGAACCATTTTAGCTAATTCAAAAGGTGCTTTAACGTTGATTTGCATAATCTTGTCGAATGCACTATCTGAACACTCTAATGAAGGCCCATAAACAGGGTTAGTTGCTGCATTATTGACTAGAATATCAATACCACCGTAAATTTCAACCGTTTTTTCTACTAATTGACGAAGTTGCTCCATATCGCCTGCGTGTGCAGCTATGCCCACACATTCGCCCCCTTCGGCTTTTATTTCTGCGGCCAATTCATCTAAATCGGCTTGTTTTCTACTACTAATGACTACTTTTGCACCATAAGCTGCATAGATTCTAGCAATTGCCTCACCAATTCCTTTGCTAGCTCCTGTAATCACTGCTACTTTATCTGTTAAATCGAATACATTTTTCATACTGTGTAAATTTTAAATGGTTGATAGTTTTTGATAGTTTGAATACAGCACCTCTTGATGTGTTGGGCTACTGCAAAATCAGTCCACCATCTAAAATTATGCTTTGACCTGTAATGAATGAAGACTCTTCGGCAGCTAAATAAAGAATAGCACTGGCAATTTCTTCGGGTTTGCCAAAACGTTTCATAGGAGTGGCGTGTTGAAGAGCTTCTAAATAAGCATCGTCGGTATCTGCACTTTCAAGCATTGGGGTTTGGGTAAAACCCGGACAAACAGCATTGATTCGGATACCATGTTTGGCGTATTCTATTCCTGCTGTTTTAGTCATACCTACAACGGCGTGTTTACTAGCTGAATAGGCGATATGACCAACCATTCCCAGATGTCCAGCAACAGAGGCGATGTTTACGATATTTCCACTACGCTGTGCAATAAAATGCTGAAGGGAAACCTTCATGCAATTCCAAAGACCTTTGACGTTGACATTGATTACTTTATCGAAATCTTCTTCAGGATATTTATCTGTACGAACTCTTGGTCCAAGAACTCCCGCAGAATTTACTAAAATATCGAATCTTCCCAATCTACTGATGGTTTGTTCAATCATTCTTTGCACATCATCAAGGTCAGTTACATTGACTCTTATAAATGAAGCTTCGCCACCATTGGTTTCGATTTCTTCTACTACATCATCACCGATTTTCTCAGATAAATCGGCAATCATTACTTTGGCACCTTCCTTGGCGAATAAAATAGCTGCTGCTTTGCCAATACCAGAGTTGCCCCCAGTAATGACAACAACTTTGTCTTTAAATCTCATTAGTTAATTATTATTTGGTTGATAGATGTAGCACAATCCTCTGAATTGTGTATTGATGAATTTATTAGCAATTTATAAAAATGCCTTACTTTTTTTCACAGAAGTAAACAATTTCTTCGCTTGGTAAAGAATAACGCTTCACTAATTCTTTCGGCATTTTCATTACAAAATCGTCTTCTGTTACGGTAAAACCTGCTTTTTCAAGTTCACGCCCATAATCACGCCCAAACAGACGAAGGTGGTCGTTTTGCCAGAAAACACGTTCACGTTCACGTGGGTCGGTGATTGTTGGGTCTTCGAATGTATGTTCTTTTGTCCAATCTTGTGGTGATTGAATAATCGCCCAACCATTTGGTTTTAAAACTCTGTATAGCTCCGACATGGCTTTGTGGTAGTCATCAACGTGCTCCATTACGTGATTACAGATGGCTACATCAAAGGTATTTGCTTCAAATGGAATCTGATGAATATCCATTTTAACTTTAGCTAATGGCGATTCAATATCAGCCGTGATATAATCTAAATTTTTCATGGACTCGAAACGGTCGATGAAACAATATTCAGGTGCAACGTGTAATACTTTTAGGTTTTCTGCCTTAAAGAAATTAGTGCGTTCTTTTAGATAAAGTGCCATTAATCTGTGGCGTTCGAGTGCCAAACAGTTTGGACAAAGTGCATTTGGACGAGAAACTAAGCGGCCATAAGGCATAAATTTAGTCAGTTTCGCATCACATACTGTACATTCAACGGTATTTCCTTTTAGGAAAAAAGTATATATTTTAAGTGGAATATGGCTAAATAGCTGTAAATATTTACGTGGGATAAAGCGGAGTAAAAGACTAATAATTTTGCCCATTCTTTTAGGAGTGCTATTTTAGGAGTGCTGAACTAATTGTTATTAAAGGTGTAACTTCTACTTTAAAAAACGAATAATTCATTACTGATTGTTGATAATTATTGAAACTTTGCCTCAAAATTAGTTATTTTTGTGGTTAGATTTTACACCAAGAACGATAAAGATTCAATTAAGATGGAACTAAAAAATAAAAAACCGCCTGGAAAGAAAATGTTGAAACGAATGAGTCTTTATACCAAATGGTTACTTTCTTCAGTAGGAGGGCTATTATTGATTGGCTTTGGATTAAGCCTTTTTAGCGAAGCAGGGCATTTAAAGCATACAAATGAACCTTTTTTGCGTTGGTTTTTGCTCGGTACTTATAGCCTAATTATGATTTGCAGCGGTTTATCTGTATTTGGGCAAGGGATTATATTCAAAGTCAGAATTGAGAATAAGAAGCTAATTAAAAAGGCTCTCAAACAGAGAGAAAAAGTAGCAAAGAAAAAACTTACAATTACAAAAATAGACAATTCTAAGATAGAATAGTATTATATTGCAAATAAGTATTTGTACTTAGATTTTGTGTGTAAATATTTGATAATCAAATACTTGTATATTGTTGACTTTGTTTATAATTTTGCAAAATTATAAAACTAATTAATTTAATATTGCATGGCATCATGCATATTAGATTTGTATTTGTACATGACTTTTTTTTCAGCAAAAGATGCTGCAGTATTGCCAAGTGTTCAATATTCCAGAAATATTCTAATTGCAATTGACTTAGGGCCTTATTCCGAAATTCAATTGACCTACACACTACTTCTCACCAAAGATTTTCCATGTAATTATACGGTTGTACATTGCATGAAAGAAAATGAAGATGAAATTGCTTTATCTAAAAAAATTGATGAAATAGTTAGAAAAGCATCTTATAATCTTTCGTTATCAGTAGAAAAAAAAATAGTTAAAGTTTTTTCGAAAAATAATCTACTCGCAACAATTAATGAGATTCATGCTCAGAATTTTCAATCTTGTGTATTTGTAGGAACTTCGAATAGTATAGAATCTAACAAAATGAGTCGGCTTACTTCTCAACTCTTATTGCAGAGTGATTTAAACCTATTTGTTATTCCGCCAGACGTGATACTTTCATTTCCAACTAACATAAGTATTTTAGTCGAAACTACTCATCCAGAAAGTATCGAAAAATTAACAGGATTTAATAGATACATTTCGCACTATAACGCTTTTTTGAACTTTGTCATCTTTGCAGATAATCAAGATGATTTAGTGCATTGCCAGTGTGTGGCTAAAGATTACAAAGCGTTTTTTCGAGAAAGCTATACGTTTACCTTTGTTGCTCAGTGTGATAAGTCTTACTATAACTTTTTGAAATATATTAAAGAGACTCAATGCGAGAGCGTTGTGATACCTTGGAGTAGCGATTCGGATTTTTTTAGGCCGTTTATTGAAAATGAAGATGTTAAGATTCCTTTTAGTCCAAAGATTCCGATATTTTTTTCTAAAAGAGGAGAGCCTATTGAAGCTGCATTTGAGTTTTAACAAAAAAAGAGACAACCCTAAAGTTGTCTCTTTTTTTTGAAATGCTTTATTAAGAATTATTTAGCAAACTCAGCTTTCAATTCTTCTGCATCTACACGCTTAATATCTACTTTTAAAGATAAACGTTTGATGGTTGCAATTCTATTTTTAGCTACTGCTTGATTTCTTTTTGCTTTACGCTTCAATCGTGTTACTGCCATTGTATTATGTATTTTAAACCCCAAAACCCATTTTCTAATGAGATTTAGAGCATAGTAAAAAATTTTTTGGAATATCAGTGACCCCATTTTGGGGTTTGGGGCAAAATTAGGGTGCAAAGCTACAAAAATCAATTCACATTTAATAATTAACAATAACTTTTTTAAGCTATTTTTGTGGCAAAGAAAATTAATTATCAAAAATACACCGTCTTTACCAAAGTTTTGACGGTATTTCGAAGGTTTTGTTCTATTTCATGAACACTTCGAAAACACTTAAAATAAAATGAGTAAACCAAGTTTAGCAAGAGGAACACGTGATTTTGGACCATCGGTGATGGTTAAGCGAAATTTTATCTTTGATACAATCAAACGCACTTTTCAAAAGTTTGGTTTTCAGCCAATTGAAACACCTACTATCGAAAATCTTTCGGTATTAATGGGTAAATATGGTGATGAAGGCGACCAACTTTTATTTAAAATTTTGAATTCAGGCGATTTCGCAAAAGACCTGAGTCAAAAAGACCTTGATGAAGGTTCGAAGAAGCTTACACACAAAATCTCGGAGAAAGGTTTGCGTTATGACTTAACGGTTCCGTTTGCTCGCTTTGTGGTGATGAATCGCAACGATTTGGTAATGCCATTTAAACGTTATCAAATTCAACCAGTTTGGCGTGCAGACCGCCCCCAGAAAGGTCGTTACCGTGAGTTTTACCAATGTGATGCCGATGTAGTAGGAACCGATTCATTAATTTGTGAAGCGGAAATCGTATTGATGTTGCAAGAAATTCTCCAAAACTTAGGAATCAAAAACTTTACGATAAAAATTAATAACCGTAAAATTTTATCAGGCATTGCAGAAGTAATAGGGGTGAAGGGTAGCGAGGTTCCGCTTACAGTAGCTATTGATAAGCTAGATAAAATTGGCAAAGAAAAAGTAGAAGAAGAACTCCGTGAACGTGGTTTTTCGGAAGAAGCTATTGGAAAACTACAACCAATTTTTGAAATTCAAGGTAATGATACACAGGTTTTCGAGAAACTACGTTTGTGGTTAAAAGATTCGGAAACAGGCTTGAAAGGAATCGAGGAGTTAGAGAAAGTATGGAGTTTGGTAGAAGGATTTGGCTTGACTAATGCTCAAACCCAACTTGATATTACGCTTGCCCGTGGACTGAGCTATTATACAGGTGCAATTTTTGAAGTGAAAGCCAACGGCGTACAAATTGGAAGTATTTCGGGTGGTGGCCGTTATGATAATCTGACGGGTACTTTCGGAATGCCAGGGCTTTCGGGCGTTGGTATTTCATTGGGGGTTGACCGTATCTTTGATGTGATGGAAGAATTGAATTTATTTCCAGATAATCAGGATGTTACGACTAAAGTTTTGGTTACGAATTTCGATGCAGAAGCTGAAAAATATTCATTGCCACTTTTAAAACAACTGCGTGATGCAGGAATCAATGCCGAAATTTACCCTGAATCAAGTAAAATCAAAAAACAATTTGATTACGCCAATCGCAAGAATATTCCATTTGTTATCGTTGTAGGTTCAGATGAAATACAATCAGGTGAACTTACTCTAAAAAACATGGAACTCGGAGAGCAAGAGAAGCTAAGTATAGACCTAATTATAGAAAAGCTAAAATAAAAATCAATGTTAAAAAACAGAAAATTTATTGCCTACGCATTAGTTGTTGTTACGACTGTGGCGGCTACCCTAACCTTTTATTTTTGGCAAGTAGCCAATAGTGCAAACCTAAATGTTGATGGTAAAAAAGATTTTGTATTGTATATTCCAACGGGAGGAACTTACAAAAGTGTAGTTGATTCTTTGCATGAGCATAAAATGATTCATGATGAAATATCTTTTCAGTTTTTATCAAAATGGATGAGTTATCCTGAAAAAGTAAAAGCTGGTAGATATATTATCAAACCTAATTCAGGAAATAGAGAAGTACTTTCAAGATTACGCCGAGGCCAGCAAGATGAGGTACGTCTGACATTCAATAATGTTCGTCTTAAATCTGACCTCATCAAGAAAATGGGTGGTCGTTTTGAATTCAAAACTGAAGATTTAGTGGCACTTCTGCGTAATCCAGAGGCTTGTCAAAAATATGGATTCGATACAACTACAATTATGTGTATGTTTTTGCCTAATACTTATTTTATCAGATGGACAACCACACCTGAGAAATTTATGGCAAGAATGCACGATGAATACAATAAGTATTGGACTAACGAACGCCTTTCACAAGCTAAATCAATCAATATGACGCCAATTCAAGTGGCAATTTTAGCTTCGATTGTGCAATCTGAAACCAACAAAGTTGATGAAATGCCACGTGTAGCAGGTGCTTATATCAATCGTATGGCGGCTAATATGCCATTACAAGCAGACCCAACTGTAAAATTTGCCGTAGGTGATTTTAGTTTACGCCGAATTCTTTACAAGCACCTTTCTATCAATTCGCCGTATAATACTTATAAAAACACTGGTTTACCTCCGGGCCCAATTGCTTTGCCAGAACCAGTAGCTTTGAATGCTGTGCTTAATTATGAGCGTCATAAATATATGTATTTTTGTGCAAAAGAAGATTTTTCGGGCTATCATAATTTCGCCGAAACCTTCCAAGAACACACCAATAATGCTCGTATCTTCCAAGAAGCTCTTGATAAAGCTAATATTAAGTAATTATTAACTGAATAAAATAGCACAGAGTTATTCAAATGATATTCAAAAAAGCGAGGTAAGCAATAAGTTTACCTCGCTTTTTTGTTAATTTGCACCAACAAACTATAAACCTAACTTATGATATCTTTCAAAAAGACATTCTTTTCGAGTAGCCTCATTTTTGCTACCCTTTCTTTCTCTTATGCACAGAAGTCTTCCGCCGATTTAGTTGTGCATAATGCAGTAGTTTACACCGTTGATAATCAGTTTATGAAAGCAGAAGCTTTTGCCGTAAAAGATGGTAAGTTTTTAGCTACTGGTACATCGAAAGAAATCTTAGAAAAATACAACGCAAAACAAAAAGTTGATGCCAAAGGTAAAGCTGTTTTTCCCGGCTTATATGACCCACACAGCCATTTTATGGGATTAGGGCAAATGCTCAGTCAGTGTGATTTGGTTGATACTGAATCTTATGAAGAAATTGTCGAGCGTTTGAAAAAATTTGCTGTACAGCATCCAGAAAACCAATGGATTATCGGGCGAGGCTGGGACCAAAATGACTGGAAAAATAAAGAATTTCCAACAAAAGATTTATTAGATAAAGCATTTCCAAATAAGCCAGTGATGCTTACTCGCATTGATGGACATGCTTTGTTGGTTAATTCTAAAGCCATAAGTTTAGCTAAAATTTCGCCTTCCAGTAAAGTAGATGGAGGTTTGGTAGAAGTAAAAAATGGACAACTAACGGGTATTTTAGTAGATAATGCCATGGGATTGGTTCGACGTGTAGTTCCAAAGCCAACCGAAGTAGAAAGTAGAAAAATGCTATTAAATGCTCAAAAAGAATGTTTTAAAAATGGTTTAACTACTGTTTCAGATGCTGGTCTAAATCAAGATGATATCGATTTGATTGATAAAATGAATAAGGAGGGAAGCCTAAAGATTAGAAACTATGTGATGGTTTCTTTAGGTATTCGCAACCTTGATTATTTTATCAAGAAAGGTATTTATAAAACCGACCGACTAAATGTTCGCTCGTTCAAACTTTATGCCGATGGTGCTTTAGGGTCTCGTGGAGCTTGCTTATTAAAACCTTACAGCGATGCACCAGATAAAACTGGATTTCTACTCCTTAGTGCTGCTGAATTAGAAAGAAGTCTTACGCAGATTTATAACTCTGATTTTCAAGCAAATACGCACTGTATTGGTGATTCTGCTAATCGTCTGATTTTAGATATTTATGGGAAATTATTGAAAACCAAGAATAATCGTCGTTGGAGAATTGAGCATTGTCAAGTAGTAGATAACAACGATGTGCCAAAGTTTGGGCAATTTTCGGTTATTCCATCTATTCAGGCTACCCACGCCACTTCTGATATGTACTGGGCAGATGAGCGTTTAGGCGATGTACGAGTAAAAACTGCCTATGCTTTCCAAGATTTGTTAAAACAAAATGGAGTAGTAGCCAATGGAAGTGATTTTCCAGTTGAATTTGTTAATCCGCTCTATGGTTTTCATTCGGCTGTTGCTCGCCAAGATGCCAAAAATTACCCAGAAGGTGGCTTTCAAATGGAAAATGCCCTTACTCGTGAGCAAGCCCTTCGTGCCATGACAATTTGGAGTGCCTATGCAAATTTTGAAGAAAAAGAGCGTGGTAGCATTGAGGCAGGAAAAATGGCTGATTTTGTCATTCTTGAAGATGATATTATGCTTGCACCCAAAGAAAAACTTCGTAATGTGAAAGTATTGAATACATTTGTTGGCGGAGAAAAAGTATTTTAAGCTAGCAAATTCAAATTGATTGAACGTGGCGTGGTACGACTTTTAAGATAAAACTGTCCCTCTGGGACTAAATATCGGTAGAAAGGTTGGGCTCCCCCAAAACGAGTTCCAGAGGAACGACCTATTTAGTCGTTCCTCTGGAACTTAAAATTGAAAAAAACACTATTTACTACCTAGTGTTGGCCGACAATATTTGACCCTTAACAGGGTCTTTTTAATATGACAGGATAACTCATTTAATTTTAAAGTGTCTGCAAAAACATTAAATTCTTATTAATTTGCCAGTAAAATCTACATTTAATGTAATAAATAAGCGAAGTGACTGTTTAGAAACATAATATGTGATTCGACTATTTGACTGAATTTATTCAGTGATTATAATGTAAATTAAAAGAAACTCCATAATTATTAAATTAAATCCTGATGATAAAAGTACTTTTTGTGTGTTTAGGCAATATTTGCCGTTCGCCAATAGCAGAGGCTACCTTTAGAGAAATAGTTAAACAAAAAGGGTTGGCTGATAAAATTGAATGTGATTCGGCTGGAACTGCAGGTTATCATATTGGCCAGCTTCCTGACCACCGTACGATGAAGAATGCAGAAAAACACGGACTAAAATTGACTCACAAAGGCCGAAAAATTTCACTAATAGATTTAGATGATTTTAACCATATTGTGGTGATGGATGAACAAAATTTTGAGGATGTATATGAGTTATATTATAAAACTAAGCATCAACCACCTGCGGCTGAAAAAGTATTTTTGCTGCGTGACCACGACCCCGAAACCCGTGGGATAAAAGAAGTGCCAGACCCATACTATGAATCTGAACCATTTTTTGAGGAAGTGTATCAAATTGTGTGGAGGAGCAACGAAGTACTGGTAGAGCATTTAATAGATAAATATCATTTGTTGGCAACAGACTAATGAATCTTGCTGAAATTCTTCAACAAAGGTATTCTAAAGTGAATATCACAAAAATAACCAACTGGATTGGGGTAGATTCCCAACGTTTTGACCAGTTGGTTCAACTTTTTCTACAAGATGATTATGTAACAGCCCAACAAGCATCGTGGGCTTTAAGCCATTGTATCGAAGCTTATCCTTCTTTAATTGAACCTTATTATGTGGTATTTATCAATAAAATCGAAGATGATAATTTGAGCGATACTGCTAAGCGAAATATTATTCGAATGTGGCAATTTGCTGATATTCCCGATACATTTCAAGGAGCTATTTATGATATTTGTTTTCGATATTTGTCAAGCACAGAGGCAGTTGCGATAATTGCCTTTTCGATTACGGTTTGCCACAATATTAGTTTGAAAATTCCAGAACTTAAAACCGAACTTCGTTTAACTCTCGAGGACCTTCTACTAAAGCACCAAGAGGGTGGCTCTCCAGCCATTAAAAGTAGAGCTAAGAACATTTTAGCTAAAATGAAAAAAAAATGACTAAATTTGGGGAATTAAATAACCAAAGAATTTAGTACAATCTCGTATGTTTCTTCGCCTCTTTCATACGATTCGCTTTAATAAAATTCCTCTTTAGAGGCAGGGGGTCTAACTTATGAACAAGAAAGTAGTCTTAATTATCCTTGATGGATGGGGTATCCCCAAAAAAGGAGAAGAATGGCGTTCGGCAATCGAAGCAGCCAATGTTCCATATTTCAGAAAACTCATGAGCGAATATCCAAATAGCACGCTTGAAGCATGCGGTCGTGCGGTAGGTTTACCAAACGGACAAATGGGTAACTCAGAGGTAGGACACATGAATTTAGGAGCAGGACGTGTAGTTTACCAAGAATTAGAGAAGATAAATATTGCCGTTGAAGAAGGTAAATTGGCGAAAGAACCAGTACTTGTCGAGGCTTTTGAATATGCCAAAAACAATGGCAAGAAAGTACACTTTATAGGTTTAGTTTCTGATGGTGGCGTGCATTCACATATCTTCCACGTGAAAGGATTAGTGCAAGCAGCAGCAGATTATGGTCTTTCAGATGTGTATGTGCATGCCTTTACTGACGGACGTGATTGTGACCCAAAAAGTGGAAAAGGATTCTTAGCCGACTTACAAGCTACGCTTGATACAACAGGTGGAAAATTAGCTTCGGTTACTGGTCGTTATTACGCTATGGACCGCGATAAACGTTGGGAACGAGTGAAACTTACTTATGATGTAATGGTGAATGGCGTAGCAGATACTAAAATTGCCATTGGTGAACTAACAGACACGATTCAAAAATCTTATGAAGAAAATGTAACGGATGAATTTTTGAAACCAATTGTTATCACTGAAAATGGTGCTCCAGTAGCTACTATTGCAGAAGGTGATGTGGTGATGTGTTTCAATTTCCGTACTGACCGTGGTCGTGAAATTACTGAGGTACTTACACAAAAAGACTTTCCTGATTTCGGAATGAAAGCCTTGAATTTGTATTACCTTACAATGACTAATTACGATGAAACCTATAAAAATGTAAAGGTTATTTACGAAAAAGATAACTTAAACAACACATTGGGTGAAGTATTAGAAAGAGCTAAGAAAAAACAAATTCGTATTGCTGAAACGGAGAAATACCCACACGTAACATTCTTCTTTTCGGGCGGACACGAACAACCGTTTGTTGGAGAAAGCCGCTTACTTTGCCCATCGCCGAAAGACGTAGCAACTTATGACCTAAAACCACAAATGGCAGCTTATGATATTGATAATGCTATCTTGCCAGAATTAGAAAAAGGAGAAGTAGATTTTGTTTGCTTAAACTTTGCTAATCCTGATATGGTGGGTCATACAGGTGTTTTTGAAGCAGTAGTAACTGCAGTTGAAGCAGTTGATAAATGTTTAGAACAAGTAGTAGAAACTGGCTTGGCTAATGGCTATACTTCAATTGTGATTGCTGACCACGGTAATGCAGATTACATGATTAATGATGATAAAACACCAAATACGCAGCACTCGTTGAATCTTGTGCCATGTATTGTGGTTGATAAGAATGACCGTTTTGATGTAAAAGATGGAAAGTTAGGAGATATTGCTCCCACGATTCTTAAACTAATGGGTGTAGAGATTCCAGCGGAAATGACAGGAAATGTTTTGATTTAATTCCTATAAAAAAGGAAGTCTTCACTTTAAGCGAAGACTTCCTTAATATTCCCCTTAAAGAGAATAAAATTAAGCGTAAACTTTTTCTGCTACTTTGTTGAACTCATCAACATTTACAGTTTTGCTTTCTACTTTAACCGCTGATTTCAAGAACTCACGTACTTTTCTTCCGAATGCACGGTCTGTATAACGACGTACTGCTCCATCTTTGTTTTCTTTCAAAGTTTTACGAGCCATTTGGTCAATCATTTCTTCTAAACCTTCGTAAGAGTAAGCACCGAAGTAATTTCTCATTTCAGCTTTTACTTCTTCCAAAATATCGTTGTATTCTAATTTGATGTCGTTATTGGCAGCAACTTCGTTACGAATTAAATCCATACGAAGCCCTTTCGCAAAAGCATCATAATCTTTCTCGATATCTTCTACTGTAAATTTACCTTCGTTGATGTTAAACAACCATCTTTTCAAGAACTCATCAGGAAGTTCGATTGAAACGCTATCTAATAATGTTTTTTCAACTTCAAAATCTAATAAATAAGCACTTTCACGAGCGTAATTTTCAGCAATAATTTTTGCAATCTCAGCTCTAAATTCTTCTTCGTTGCTTACTTTTCCTTGTCCAAGAGCTTTGTCAAACAATTCTTGGTCAAGTTCAGAAGCCGCTACACGCGTAATCTTCTCAACTGTTAATTCAAATTCTCCACTCAATGTTGCAGCTTCTTCTTCAGGTTTGCCAGTAGCAAATCCTAAATCTTTAGTATTACTGAAGATTGATTGGATATCAAATTTTACACTGCTTCCTTTCTCCAAACCTTTGAAGATGTGTGCAGATTCCTCTTTCACACGGTCAGTTGGGAAAGTAGCATCTTTCACTTCAAAGCTAGTTGCTTCTTGTTTCAAAGTGCCAAAAATCATATCACCTGCTTCTACTTCTTCCACTTCAGCATCTTTACCAAAACGCTTACGTACGTCTTCGATAGCCTCATTGATTTTATCTTCAGTAGGCGTGATTTCGTAAGTAGTAATTGCTGGAACAGCAGCTAAATCTACAGTAAAATCAGACGCAGTACCAATTTCATATTCAAAAGTAAATTCTTTTTGGTTATCCCAGTCGATATTTTGAGCTGCATCGTTGTCAGGCATTGGGTCACCAACTACACGAAGTTTATTGTTAGCGATATAATCATTAACAGTTTTTGAAACCATATTGATTACTTCATCAACTAAAATACTTTTGCCGTGAAGCTTTTGAATATACTCTTTCGGAACCATTCCTGGGCGAAAGCCTTTGATTTGAGCGGTCTTGCTGTATTGTTTGATTTTTTTATCAACCTCTGGCTTATAGTCAGCTTCTGTGAGGGTA
>NZ_LXHX01000121.1:0-36005 GCF_001649495.1 Emticicia sp. MM
GAACCGATGCGACGTATTCCACCGCTCAATGGTCGTTTTGGTTTGGAATATCGTAAGACTAATTTCTTTGTTCGCCCCGAATTGCTTTTTGCATCCAAGCAAGACCGCCTCGCACAAGGCGATAAGGACGACAATCGCATTGGAAAAAACGGAACCGCAGCTTGGCAGATTGTTAATATTCATGCAGGATATGAGTATAAATGGCTGAATATCAATCTTTCTGCTCAAAACCTTACGAACAAAGATTACCGCACACACGGCTCAGGAATCAATGGTGTTGGCCGAAGTCTATGGCTAACTTTGAATGTTGGCATTTGATAATTTGTTATATTTTTTGGTACATAAAGCGTCGGGTTTGCAAATCCGACATTATGTATAAACCAAATTTACAAGTGATAAACAAAGGGATATTGACTATTTTTTCATGATTAATAGACCGTAATAACTTTTATGCCCTAATACTTGATTTTTATGATGCTTTTATTTGACTTAAATCCCAAAATGCTAATGATTAGGAAGTTAAATTTTCATGATTACTATTAATTATGAAAATAAGTAGGAAAGAAACAGTAAAAATTTAACAGAATTTTGAAAGATACTGTCTCAATTTAAAATGAAGGGATACAAATGACGATAATTATTGAGAAAAGCTAATTTTCGCAGAAAAAGCATTATTAATTGTAAAAATTGATGCCGATAAATTTCTGGTATTAGCAGTTTAACAATTTGAAACAACACCTAAATAATTCCCAAATAAACAAAAACTTAGTCGATAGATGATTAAAAACTTATATTATTCATGTATATTGCATTTGTAAAGTTCAAATAGCATGAATAATGATAAAAAGAAACCTTGAATCGACTATTTTAGAAGCATTAGATTTTTTTCCTGCGGTTGGAATATTAGGTCCGAGACAGGTGGGCAAGACTACACTTGTAAAGTCTTTGATGAATCAACTTAATAAAGCCTCAATCTATTTTGATTTAGAGATTGCGGAAGATTATGAAACGCTTGTGAGAAATACAACTTGGGTAATTGATAATAACCAAGATAAAACAATTGTTATTGACGAGATTCAGAGATATTTACCCTTATTACCTCAGCTTAGAGGTTTGATAGATCGAAACCGAAAAGCGGGTAGATTTATATTGTTAGGGTCGGCATCACCTGTTTTCTTACAGAAGAGTTCAGAATCATTGGCGGGGAGAGTGGCTTACCATGAATTATCACCAATAGGTCGATTAGAAATGGAACAAGGGAATATCTCTGAAAATACTCATTGGTTAAGGGGGGGCTATCCAGATGCGTTACTTGCACCGAATGATAATTTATGGGGAAGATGGCAACAAAATTTTGTAAAGACCTATGTTGAGCAAGATTTATCAAATCTTGGAATGTCAAATCAGTCAATTTTAGTCAATAATTTTCTAAGAATGATTTCACATGTTCATGGAGGATTATTAAACTATTCAATGATCGCGAGTTCGCTGGGCATTTCACATACAAGCGTACATCGATATATAGATGTATTAGAACAAGCATTTTTAATTCGTAGGCTGGAACCGTGGTTTGTGAATATGAGTAAGAGAATTGTGAAAAGTCCCAAAATATATATCCGGGATAGTGGAAATTTACATTATCTACATAATGTCAGGTCTTTTACTGATTTGACACAAAACCCTGTTGCAGGAGCATCTTGGGAGGGATATGTGATCGAACAAATTATTCAGCGACTTAGAGATGACATTTCACCTTATTATTACCGAACCTCAAACGGAGCGGAGATGGATTTAGTTTTAGTACAAGGATTGAAACCCAAGGTTTCGATTGAGATTAAATTATCTTTGGTACCAGCTTTAAAGAAAGGCTCAACAGAATCAGTGAATGATTTAAAGACAGAGCATAATTTTGTTGTCACACCAGCAGGTGGCAATTTGGCAATCAAACAAAACTGGATACACTGCAATCTAAAAGAGGTTATATGGCAATTATCAGAATTAGGAATTGTAAGTTAAATTTAGAAATTTCTAATATATCTAAATGAAAATTTTATTTATTTAACATAAGATTAATTATATAACATTTTGTGTACTACTTAAAAAGCTTGACATATATAATATAAATAATATGATAATCAAGGATTTACAAAGAAATAAAAAAACCGTAAATCATACCCTACTTACGAAAAGTAGTGGAAAACTATCGTGCTGGACTGGTAAACTCTATCGAATTGTAGGCTGGTTTTCAGATGGATTTTAAGTATGTAAAAATCATAGAACTTGAAGCTAAAAATCAAGTTTTATGAAAAAATATACAAATGTAATAAAAGATATTTTTCTAACAGAAACCTTTTATTATCATATGAATTCTTTGCGACAAAAATGAAAAAAATCCCCAATTGAAAATCATTGAGGATTTAAGAATGAAATTAAACTTATGATTAATTATAACTGATTATTTATCAAAATTTTTAATTGGTTCTAAAAGATACTTATGCCTTCTTTCTACCTGGTTGTTTCAATAAATTGATAAGATCAGAAAGGTGTTTCTCGTAAACTTGTCTGGGAGTTACATTGTTTTTTACACAAATTGAAGCAGCTTTTCCGACGACTTCTCCCATCATACCACAAGTTCTCATTACCCTAACTGGCCCAAGACCTGTTTTTGTAACACTAATGTTTCTGCCAGCCATAAACAAATTACTTATATTTCGACTATAAAGTGTGCGATAAGGTGCCCAGTAGAGACCTCCATATTGATACTCTTTACCTCGAGTGTAGTCAGAAATGAATTCCATTCCCTCTAAACCCTCCTTAAATTCTTTTTTGGGGGTATGTAAATCAACGTGCCAAGAACAAGGAAACGCTCCGTCTTCAAATTGGGTTTGTTTCTTGAAATCTTCGGCATCCAAGACTATATCCCCCATCAATCTGCGTGATTCACGCTTACCTGCGATGTAGGCCGACCATCCTAAACGATGATTAGGATACATTTTATCTACATTTTTAATGACATCCCAAGCTCCATACATTGCCCTAAAGTTATGGTCTCTAATGAGTTCAATTTCTGTTACTTGATTTTGGTTGAAACCACTTTCCCAATACCACATATTGGCAAAAGACTGTAATCCTTCTTGACCAAAGGTTTTTACTCCCTTTCGGCCAGGGAAAGGTTTGTCGGCCAAATCTAATGCCCACGGACATCTTGGAAACGGTTGAGCAAACTGCCCGATTTCACATTTCATTGCCAAAGCACTTTTATCTTTACATTCACATTTTAATACTTCTTCTTTATTTGTGGCATCAAGTACATTAAAGAGATTAGAACTACCCATCAGGTTCTCAACTTTATATTCGTGGTCAGCCCCTGCCTTAAAGCCGACAACTGCATCGCCCGTGCAATCGGCAAAAAACTTAGCTTTGAGATGTATCTGTTTGGCCGTTTTTATGTTTTGAATAACAATACCATTAATTGTATTATCTTTTACTAAAACCTCAATTGCTCTATTTTCAATAAATAGTTTGATATTCGGTTCACGCTTAACTACTTCCAATTTTAGGTTATCGTCATAATACTCGGCACTTACTCCATTGAAAACTTGTCCAGAACCTTTAGTAATATTGGGTAAAATTTCAGTCACAATATCGCCAACGTGTGGGTAAGGCTCTTTGTTAGTATGTCCTTCTGGCCATACTCGTACTTCAGAACTACCGTTTCCACCTAATACTGGTCTATCTTGTACTAATGCTACTTTTACACCGTTTCTTGCAGCAGAAATAGCAGCACAAGTTCCTGCCAAACCACCACCAACTACTATCAAATCGAATGACCCTCCGTCGGCAGGTTTATCAGGTAATCCTAAAAGTTTACGTCTAAATTTGGTTAGAGCAGCAATATCATTAATTGGTTGAAAATTAATGTCTTTGCAAAATAAAATTGCTTCACATCTCCCCTCAAAACCTGTCAAATCATGTAGTGCTACTTTCGTCTTTTTTCCTACTTTTACAGTTCCACCATCATGCCAATGCCAATCTGCTCCTTTTGTACCGAACGTTTCTTTCAGGGGTTTATCATCGACTAATAATTGAAACTTCCCTGGAGTTCCAGGGGCATTCCAATGGGCAACCCAATCTTTGGTACGTACCCAAACACGATAAGTTCCTGCTGATGGGAACGTAATTTCAGTAGTAGCATCTTCTACAGGTATTCCCAATCCATGAGCCAATAAATATGGGCTACCCATTTTATCCATGGATTGTTGGTCGATATTCCATCCACCAAAATTGGCAAATTGCTCGGCTTCAAGAAAAACAAATTCGTTATTTGTATGCTTATTTGATGACGCTAATGTATCCTTTAAACCACCTGCCAAAAGCATCAAACTGGTATTGCCTAATACTCCGATAAAATTTCTTCTTTTCATGCTATTTTAATTTTTATCATTTTACTAATTTACCGCTTTACTGTGTCATTTTGTTTGTTTTTGAATTACATTTTTTTAGTTCGCCACCCAATCAATACCGCTAAGCAAAATATCAATAATCCAACAACGATTGCAGGAATATTCTGATTGGCAAATAAGCCCAATATTGAAACCCCAAGCCCCACGAAACCCATTGATAAAGCAATAACCTGTACACCAAAACGATTTTGTTGATTGGCCTCTTCTGTATTATGAACTGGAATACTTGAGTCTTCTTGCTCTTTTTGGGCTTGAATTAAAATTTGTTTATATTCAACGCCTCTAATGATTTGATAGATGTCAAATAATGCCAATAACAATAGAGGTAAACCTACACCCAAAGTTGTTTCATAAGTGCGATTAAGTTTAAATCCTAAAACAGATACACTAAATATTTTGAAAAATAAACTCACAACTAAGGCGATAACCGAGATTGTTACTACTGATGTACTTGTTTGTCGTTTCGAAAATAGCGACCAAATTATGGGGGCAAATAAGGCTCCCCCAGCTATTGATGCTGTACTCAAAACCAACTCAACAATACCACCTACTTTAGGCACAAGTATAGCAATGATAACTGTTAATGCTCCAAATAATACAGTGAAAATGCGAGCAGAGAAAATCAAAGTTTTTTCAGAAGCTTTTGGGTTAAAAAGATTTCTATACACATCATGGGCAAAAACGGTGGCAACTAAGTTAATCGTCGTATTCGCCTTACTGGCTGTTGCGGATACCATCCCTGCTAAGATTAAACCAATTAAGCCCGCAGGTAAAACCTTTTGACAAAGCATCATGTATGCCCCTTCGGGCTCTAAACCTTGCAAATTAGGGTTAATAATACGATAAATCATAGGTGGCAACATCCATATAAAAGGGCTGATGAGATATAAACCCGAAAATAGATATGCCACTTTTTGAGAGTCTCGCTCATTAGCAACGCTTGTATATCGCTGTACATACGCCCAATTGCCTCCAATATAGGTTGTCTGATAAGCCAAAAAAGCTAAGGCAAATCCAAGTGAATATTCTTCATTAAAAAAATTAAAAAAACCTTGTGGTGCTTGGCTAATAAAATTATTTACACCACCTACATAGCCAAAAGCTATTGGTATAACGATTAAAACAGCCGATGCTAATACCACAAATTGTACCACATCTGTCACTAAAACAGCCCACAACCCACCAGCCGCTGTGTATAAAATAATCATCGTACCGATAATAATAATACATGTTTCAAGCGATAGTGGCGTGGCGACGTGTACCATTTTACCAACAGGGTATAAGACTGAGGCAGTCATAAATAGACCATGTAACATAATGAGATAGGTGTAGAATTGCTGTGTTTTAGTTCCAAATCGTTGTCCGATATATTCAGCAGCCGTTACAATACCTGTCTGTTTCCATTTTTTAGTGAGGAAAATAGCAGTTATCAAACCACCTAAAACCATTGTTAGTTGAATACCATTGGCAACCAATCCGTGTTTGTAAGCAATTGAACCCCATACTACAAATGTACCCGCAGAAAAGTAACTCACAAAAAGAGATAAGCCATTAATCCACCAAGGAATAGCCCCTCCACCTTCAAAAAACGATTGTGAGTTTTTACTCCCCATACGGGTAAAGGCCATTCCTATTGAAAGTATTAACAAGGCAAAAACTGCCATTACTATAAAATCTAATTGTACCATTATTGCTTGCAGGTTAATTGTTTAATAACAACGCACCTCAAAGACACTGGCAGGTGTATTGATAGAGGGGTGTTCCAATTCTATTGTTATTAATTTTGTTGAAATAGTTTTTTCTAAATTGATGATATTCCGAGTTTGATAGTTACCCTTTTTTTCAAAAATAATTTGATTTTTATCATCTAAAATACGATAGTTTCTAACACAGAATGGCATCACATTTTCTGGATGAGTCATTAAAACAGATTCCATTGGATGGTCAAAATCGGTATCAAAACTGATTTCAATGCGTGAGATGCTTTGCTTATTCGTCCAATTTAAGGTTAAAATAGGGGTTTTATCTTTAAAATCAGCCACCCACGCATTAGGGCGTATTGTAGGACGAGCAATGCCATTTTTGATATTTTCGGCTGAAAATAATGCAATAGGACTATCAATTTTGAAGGATAAATTATGTCCTTCCGGACGGCGTTTGGGTGTCCAAAATTCAAACGTATCAACGCCTATATCTTCAGTTGGTTCTTGTTTTCCGTAGTTTGAAACTGCCTTATTGACAGTATTGAAAACTGATAAAATTCCAGTTACACGTTTTTCGGTACGAGAAATACTGATTTGTTCATTTTTCATCAAACAAACGTAAACATATTGAGGAGTATTTATCGACAGCCCTTCCCAGTCCAAATTCAAACAATTGCGTCCTTTTCTAATTGCAATAGATTTTTTAGCAATGATGACATTTGGTGTTTGATTGGTAGCTTTGTCACTTATCCGCAATTCCACTTCCAACGTTGTTTCAGTTTCACCGTAAGCATGAACAATCAAATTAGGAATCCGACCACCACTCAGCGGAATCATTTGGGCAACTGAAATACTGAGCGGCTGCAATAAATCTTTATTCTCTTCAAACTCATGAATTTTCAGTTCGCTCGAAGCTCTAATAAGGGCATTTTGTACTAAATCTGCCTTATCCTTTAATACAATATTCGGTAAAAACTGACCAGTCTGAATAAGTTGTGTTTGCAGTTGTTCTAAAAGATTCTTTTCTAAAAGCTGCTTGGGTAAAACACCCTCACGATGTGCCAATGCCGCCGCTACGCCAACCGCTTGCCCGCAGTAAGCAGATGTTGCCATCACCCTCGACGAGCCAAAAGCTACGTGGCTTGCCGAAATAATACGCCCTGTGAGGAACAAATTTTTGATATTTCGAGAGTACATTGTGCGATACGGAATATCGTAAATACCTTTGCTGTGCCACTGATTACAGCCGGGTTTATCACTAAAAACGCCGTCAGCAGGGTGTAAGTCGATAGACCACCCGCCAAAAGCAACCGCATCGAAATGGGTGCGTTGCTCAACAATATCTTGCTGAATGAGCATATAGTCGCCTTCAAAACGGCGGCTTTCACGCTTACCAGGAATAGTACCCACCCATTCAAGTGTAAGGTTTTCAGATTCTGGAAAATTACCCGAATTTTTTATGTAGTCCCAAACACCATACGCTACACGCCACAATTCCCATTTAATCAGTTCGGTATCATGCACTGTGTCCAATCGTCCGCCATATTCGAGCCACCACAGGCGGCAACCATATTCTTGGGTATTGAAACTGCGAAAGCGGGGTATTTGCTCAGATACATCTATGGCATAACTTGGGGCAACGAATTTGACAGGTTTACCCACATCTTTTGAATAAAAATAAAGAGAATGACCTAATAGCTCGCCATATTCTTCTGATGGGGCAAATTTTTCGCCAAATTCTTCTTGTTTTTCAGCCCCCATTCGAAATGCTGCACCCGATAAAAAGCCGACAACGCCATCGCCCGAAGCATCGCAAAACAGCGGTGCTACAAGTGTGTAGGTCGTTTGATTTTGAGGACAAAATGCAGTAACAGACTCAATTATATCGGCATTTACCTTGCCTATTTCATAAACAGCGGTGTTTAAAAGTAAGGTGATATTTTTTTCCTCTATGACTTTTTCAAGCAAAATCGTATCAAAAATTAGTGGATTACCCTCGGGATTTCGATACATATTTTCAACCAATAATTCATCAATTACGCCACCTTCTCTTGCCCAACGGTTATTATTGCCCATGTGCGAAGTTGCACCTAAAACCCATAAACGTACTTCGCTTGAAGCATTACCACCCAAAACTGGTCTGTCTTGTACCAAAACAACCTTGATACCTTGGCGTGCAGCCGTAATTGCACAACATACGCCCGACAAGCCGCCACCAACTATTACTAAATCAGATTTTATTTGCTGATTTCTAAAATTTCTACTGTATGTTGGATTATCTTTTATCATAAATTTTTTTCTAACCTAATTACACTTTTTTTAATGATTTAGCACCCATTTTCAAATAATCAGTAAGGTTATTATCTAATATTCGAGTGGAATTGCCACATTATAATTCACGGTTTCGCTCTCATAAACAGCACAAAACAATATTTTTGGTTTACCGTTTTCAAAGTACAATTGCGGGCGTTCTAATTTAGTAACAGTTTTGAAGCCTTGATTTGTTGGTATTTTTAGCGTTGAAACTAAGATATTTTTAGCAGGTTGCCAGTCTAAACCATTCGGTGACTCAAACAAGGCAAGGCTTGTTCCTGCATTCGTAAAGACCCCTTTCATATCCTTCACAATAGCCCAATATTTGCCTTCTTGAAACCAGATATACGGGTCTTCGGCAGCAAATTTGACTGTATCTTTTACAAAAACGGGTTTGGGCTGTTTTATAAATGGACCTTCGGGTTTATCGGCAATTGCTACACCATGCAACACACGTCCACCAAAAGGCATTTTCCCATTACTGACCGCCTTGTAAACCATTAAAAATTTTCCATCAGGTCGTTGAGTTACAGAGGGGTTACTTGTCAGTAAGTGGTCGAAACTATTAGTGGTTGTATCAATCAAGGGTTTTTTGCACCGTTTCCACTTACCTGTCGGTGAATTGGCAACAGCTACGCCGATGCGTTGATGATTACGATGATTCCACCATTCTCCATTTCCGTAGTTACCCATGTAGTAGAGATAGTATTTTTTACCAAATTTGTGAATGGTCGGGTTATGAGTAACGTCAGCATCCCAATATTTTTTATCCCTCTTGGGTAATATAACTTTTACAAACTTGTAAGGTCCAGTAGGAAAATCTGAAACGGCAACCGCTACCTCGCTATCAGTAACCCAAGCCTGATGTTTTTTACTTTTAGGCCAACGACTATAAAAAAGGTAATACTTGTTATCATCTCCCTTGACCATTGAACCGCACCAAACGAGGTAATCTTTTTCTTGAAAAATAGCATTATCAGGCATTGGTTGTATCCATTTAGATACGTCTAAGTCTTGTGCTTTTAGATTCTGAAAAAAGCATAAGACCATGATTGTCAATAGTTTAATTTTTTTCATTGTGATTATTTTAATGGCACGGCCACATTTACTGAATATTTTCTTTTTTCAAAACCCATAGCACCAAACAACAACTTTGGAACACTCTGTTCGATATACAAGCAGGGGCGTTCTAATTTGTCATCAAATGCCTTACCATTCGCCTGATAGACTTTATTTGCTAAAACTTTGGGGTGTTGGGCTGGTTGCCAATCAATACCATTGGTTGAAATCATCAACGCCAATGCTCCACTTTCACCTGTAAATTTGCCCACAACATCACGTACGATGGCGTAATTTACCTCTTGTTGATGCCAAATAAAGGGGTCTTCTGCCACCATCCATTCTTTTTCGCTGTCTTTTGCCTCAAAAATGGGCTTATTATGTTTTATAAAATCCCCATTAGGCGACTTAGAAAATGCCACCCCAAAACGGACTTTACCGCCCCGCAGTACCCCCGTCTTTTTTTCAACTTGTTTATAGATTAAGATAAAGCGACCGTTTTTATCAACCGTAATGGCAGGGTTTGAAACCATTAAAGCGTCGGCTGCCGTTGAATCTGAACCTACGTCCAAAATAGGTGTATCAAATCGCATCCAATCACCTTCGGGGTCATTGGCAACGGCCACACCAATGCGTTGGTTGTTTCGGTACTCCCACCAATTAGGATTATTGTAAGAAGTATGTGGTTTTACGTAAGATTTGCCCGTCGAACCCATGTAATACAAGTAAAATTTGCCTTTATATGGCAAAATTGCGGGATTATGGGTCGTTGTACCGTCCCAAAATTGTGTGCCTCGAGGCGGCAAAATGACTTTTATATGTCGGTAGGGGCCTTCGGGATTATCAGCCTTTGCTAAAGCGATTTCGGAATGTGTAATCCACGCTTCATGTCCCAATTCTCTTTTCCAACGACTATAAAACATATAAAACTTGCCACTTTTTGCTTTCGTTACCGAACCGCACCAAATATTATAAGCAGTATCACTGAAAATATGGGTAGCAGGTACTGGTTGAACCATAGAAAATAGGTCAAGGCTATCTATTTTTTTATTTATTTCGGGCTTTTGTGCCAATAAATAGGTGGCATAAAGCAAGAAACTAATCGTTAATTTTATCTTCATATTCTATTTTTCAATTTTAAACCAATTAAAATCAGCAACAATAGGTTTGCCTGTTCCTCGATTATAGGCATAAACGCATGTCTTCATATCCATAAACCCCCAATTGAGAGTTTCTTGGTCGCTTAAAAAAGGTGCATTAGCCAGCGTTCCTGCATTTAGCCTGTCTTAAATATGTGCACTAAATTGATTCACTTTCATTTAAAGATAAATCGGTTAGTTTTTAATATTTTAAATTTTTTTCAATATCGATTTTATTATATCAATCGATTTGATGTTTGAATTCAGATTTTTGTACATAAAAAAAGCTATTTCATATTGACATGTAATTACTACAGAAATTTTTCAGTTAAAAAACGATTTATCTAATTGATACCATTTTCCAGTCTTCAATTTTACCTTTTTCAATACATTTTTATATTGAATTTGATACCAGCCTGTTTTCTTTGGTTTTAAATTACATCGTACTAATTCACCTTTTTGCCAGTCAATTTTTACTTCAATATTGCCTCTTGCTTTGATACCACTGATGTTTCCGTTTTGCCATTCTTCGGGTAAGGCAGGTAAAACATGAATTATATTGTTTTGGCTTTGCAATAACATTTCTGTAATGCCAGCCGTATAGCCGAAATTACCATCTATCTGGAATGGTGGATGAGCATCAAAAAGGTTAGGATATAAGCCACCATTATATGAAAACCCTTTTTCTGTAGGGGAAATAGGACGTAATAAAGTTTTGATAAATTTGTGAGCACGATTGGGTTGGTGTAAGCGAGCAAAAAGATTCATTTTCCAAGCCGAGCTCCAACCTGTGCTTTTATCGCCACGAGCATCGAGCGAAACAATGGCGGCTTTTGCCAAATTTGGAGTTTTTAAAGGGCTAATTTGCCTTCCTGGGTGAACGGCAAATAGATGAGAATTATGTCTATGGTGGTCGGTAGAATCATCCACATCTTCCATCCATTCTTGCAGCTGCCCCCAATTACCTATTTGAGGCCCCAATAATTTCGAACGCATTGTTTCAATCTTGTGTCGGTAGGTTTCATCAACCTTTAACACCTTAGCTGCATCTATATAATTGCTAAATAAATCGAAGACGATCTGTTGGTCATAAGAAGCACCCATGTAAGGTTTTTTGTCTTCTTCATTTTTAAAAGGCCCGTGTTCTGGACTCCACCCATCGGGTGTAACGAGCTTTCCATCTTTGGTTTCAATCAAATGATTTTCCCAATATTTAACGATATCTTTTAACATAGGATAAGCTCTTTCTTTCAAAAACTTCACATCACCTGTAAAAGCATAATGCTCCCAAAAATGTTGGCTTAACCAAGCACTTCCAGGGCGGTGTAAACGCCATTTGCTGGGTCCGCCCATAAGGTTATTGGTACTGTACGCAACCCAACCAAACGGTACTTTTAATACACTGTCAGTTGTTGATTTATTAACAGCCGCTAAATTCTCTATCCAATCGAATAGGGGCAAATGGCATTCAGGCAAGTTAGTCTGCTCTGCCAACCAATAGTTCATCTGAACATTTATATTAGTTGTATATTGGGAATACCACGCAGGTTTAAATTCATTATTCCAAATGCCTTGTAAATTAGCCGGTAATCCACCCTTTCGTGAAGAAGCAATTAATAGATAGCGACCATAGTGAAAAAGTAAGGCTTCAAAATCAAGGTCTTTAGAGCCTTTACTGTAAGCAATCAAGCGTTCGTTGGTTGGTAAATTATCATTTGCATTCCCTAACGAAAAACATACCCTATCATACAAGCTCTCTACATCTTGTACGTGCGTTTTTTTTAATTGCTCAAAAGGTATATTAGTCGTTTCATTTAATTGTTTATCAAGATTTTCGTGTGGAGCAATACCCAAATAGTTTCGCTTTGAAAAAGGTAAGAAAGAAGTACCTGCCACCATATAACATGTCAGCGTATCGGCATTTTGAACAATTAGCGAAGAATCATTTCGACTGATTGTTCCACCTGTATTCGTTATAGATGCAATAGCTTCATATTGCATTTTATTTTCTAAAGTACCTGAAAAAGATAACCTATTTCCATTAACAGAGGTCTGCGTTTTATGTGCGTCTTTTAATGTAATATTTGCTGATAAAATATGTGGTTTATTGGCAGTAACCTGCATTATCAAAGCTTTATTCGGGTAGCTGATAAAATATTCATGCTTGTAGTCAATATCTCCAACCGAGTATGTAATCGTATGAATGGCATTATTCAAACTTAATGTTCGTCTATAATTAGTTACATTTTTGTGTTGCCAATGAAAATAGACGTCACCAAAGGGTTGATAAGCACCTACTGTTTCGGTAGTACCCGTACTCAATGAACTTTCATTAAACTGAACACGCTCAACATCAGTGCCTCCAAATACCATAGCTCCCAACGAACCATTTCCTAATGGTAACGCCTCAAGCCAATGTGCTGCGGGGGTATTGTACCAAAGGGTTTGTTTTTGAATTTGATTGGTAATTAATTTAGTATTTTCCTTATGATGTGTTACCTGCCCAGCTATGAATTTACCAACAGCTAACCCTATATCATTCAATCCATCTTGATTGTAATGTACGTTGTCTTTCATCCATTTTTTTTCAAAAAACAAGTTCGTTTCAGAGTAAGTAATAAATACATGCTTCAATTCATTAGCTACCGCCGTTTGCATGAGTCTAACCGTATCATTACCTTCTTTGGGTCTGGCAGTTTGATAACCCGTTTGAATAATGTAAAAAGGCAAATTTTTGCCATAGTGTAACCTAAATCGTTTAATAAGGCTAATAAGCGAAGTCTTGTATTCTTGCCCTGTTAACTTTCCATCATTAATGGCATTTGCATCTCTTTCGCCCTGCACCCAAATAATACCACTTAGTTTGCTGGCAGTTTTTATAATGGCTTTATCTGTTTTTTCAATTGCTTGATTAAATAACTCCCCCCCCTTATCCCAAGTACCATACGTTCCAAGTTCGGCTTTTTTGTGGCATGAGCTACCACCTCTGGAAGCAGTTAATAGAATGACCTTTTGTTGTGTTAAATTGGTAAATGCATGTACGAATGCTGGCAAGATTGTGCCTGTATTGGCAGGCTCAAGCAATTTCCACTTTTGACCAACAGGGTCTTTGAGTGGTTTAACAGCATCTTTCAGCACATCATATTCAAATGCTAAATTGCTGCTATAAAGATTACTTTTATTATAATCTCCCTGTCCATTTGCATTACTTTGACCCGCCAACAAAAACAATGGCTGTGCTTGTGGGGCGTCGAATAATAACATGCTACAAAGAAAAGAAAATAGAAAAAACTTCATAATAAATTCAAAAATTAACACCATAAATCACATTGACATTAAATTAATTGGCTTGTCTAAAATTTTAGTACTCAATTTTTTTGTCGATTTTGTTTTAATACTAAAGACATGATTATCTAAATCGTATGATTTTATGCACAATTGGAAATTTGTTATGTATTGATTTTATTCACAGAGAGGATTAAGATATACAGCATTGCTCGAAAAATGCTGTATATCTTTAAAAACTTAAATGTAATTTAAAACCTTGTTTCTGACTATTTCCAAGCAGGATTTTGCTCCAATTTAGAATTGGTCAGAATTTCTGCATTCGGAATCGGGAAAAAGCGATGCTTATCCTGAACTGGGCGAGTCGGGTAATAAGAGTTTAAAGCAGTGGCAACAGATTTAAAGTTTCCTGTGCGAGTGAGGTCAAACCATCTATCGGCCTCGTAGCACAACTCCCAAGACCGTTCCTGTAAAACGGCTTCGATGAAAGCGTCTTTGCTCAAGCCCGCTACTAAATTGGGTAAACCTGCTCTTTTTCTGACAACATTGATTGCATCATAAGCCGTTTGAGTGGCACCATTTGCTCTTGCTTCGGCTTCGGCAGCAATTAGATAGACATCGGCTAATCGTAAAATCGGGAAATTATTTTCGCCATTTGCCCCATTCGAATTGGGATCCATAAACTTTTTAACAATGATACGATCACGTAAAGTGACATCAGCTTGACCAATCAATTTACCCTGTGCATTGACATAGGCTGTATCTAAAAGCATTTTACGTTTATCGTCATTTGTAAAAGACTTGTAAAATGCGTGATAACCAAAAGCAGAACCAAAGGCTGTTTTTGAAAACACAGGTGGCGAATTTGCAGGAGCATAGAAACCCAACAAATCATAACCTATCAATCCTGGAAGGCTTGAAAATTCTGCCGCAAAGATGACTTCAATGCGGGAAGCATCTTCTTTCAACGGATTGTATAAATCCAAAACATTAGGTACTAAACTATATGTATTAGATTTTATCAAGGCTTGGGCATTTTCGGCAGCTTTGACGTTGTTACCAGCATACAAATATGCTTTGGCTAATACTCCAATTGCGGCTCCCCATGCGGCACGTCCTTTATCTTTTGGTGTTTTAGGCAAGTCAGCAACAGCTTTTTCCAAATCTTTTATAGCAAAGGCATAAACTTCTGCCACAGGGCTTTTGGCTAATTCGGTACTGGCAATACCTTTTGTACTGGTCTGTCGAAGAGGCACGTCTCCAAAGGTTTTTGCCAAATGAAAATAATACAAGCCTCTCAAAAAATATGCTTCAGCCAAAATATGTTTTTTGCGGGTTTCATCCATTACAATTTTTGGCACATTTTCAAGAACTTGATTGGTTCTGTTGATACCATTAAAACAATGCTGCCAATATTGCCCAACTAAATCGTTGGTTGCGTCATAAGAAAAAACGGTCAGCTGTTCACGCCCAACAACAGCACGAGGAAAACATTGGTCGCCCGAATATTCTGGTAATTGAATACCTACTCTGCTGTAAAGGTCTGTTACGGGTGTGTAGGCAGCTGTCAAAGCGGCTTCTGCATCGGCAGCAGATGTATAGAATTGACTTGGTGAAACAAAAGAATAAGGCTTTTCATCAAGTTTACAAGCGGTTACAAGAAATGTTACAACCACCGTGATTATAAGTAAATGATATTTTGATTTCATATTGAAAATAATTGAAGATTTGAAATGTGAGTTTTGAGGTACTTTTAAAAAATAAAAGCTCTAACTCATTCATTTTTTTAAACTACCAATGTGATAAATCTCATACATTAAAAGTTCAATTGAACCCCAGCAATAAAAGAGTGTGCAACAGGATACCCAATATTATCAACCCCCAGATTCAAGTTATTTTGACCAACTGTATTTACTTCAGGGTCATAACCAGAGTATTTTGTAATGGTGATAAAATTGTTTACACTTAGATAAATTCTTGAATTTGCCAAATATGCGTTTTTACCAATAGCAGGAAGTGTATAGCCAAATGTTAGATTTTTAAATCTGATAAAAGACCCATCTTCTATGTGTATATCAGACTGGTTGATACGTTGTCCAATCGAAGCCTTTTGATATTTGTTCGAAGGATTTGTAGGTGTCCAGCGGTCGAGCATAGTGGCATATTGGTTTGGTCCTGCCCCACCCTCTGACCTTAGTCTTGCAGCATTAAAAATATCATTACCCTGTACCCCTTGAATAAATAAACTCAAATCAAAATTTTTAAATTTAACATTATTGTTTAGACCAAATATAAAATTTGGATTAGGGTTACCAATAATATTTTGGTCAGCAGCTGAAATAACTCCATCTCCATTAAGGTCTCGGTAGCGTATGTTACCGGCAGATTTACCTGTTGGAATATTATCACCAATTTGATAGATACCATCAAAAAAATATCCATAAAATGAGCCAATGGGTTCACCAATTCGTAGTATACTTGTGTTTGAAAATGCTGCTACCGTTCCTGTACCATCAGCTGGTAAAATTTGTGTTCTTACACCATCTATTAAGGTGAGTTTATTTCTATTTGCGGAAAAATTCCCCCCAATATCCCATTTGACAGCCCTGTTTAATATTGTAGCGTTGAGGCTCAATTCTATTCCTTTATTTTCCACTGATCCAAAATTACCAAATACGGAAGCAAAACCTGATGAAAGTGGAACTGACCTTGACAACAATAGGTCTCTTGTATTCTTTTTATAGACATCAGCTGCAACTCGGATGCGGTTATTCATCAAACCAATGTCAATACCAATATCAGCCTGTCCACTTTTTTCCCATTTTAAATCAGGATTAGAAATATTAGCGGCAGCAATACCAATGGTACGTTGATTGTTGAAATTATAATTTCCAACTGAGTTTAATCGTGCCAAAGAGTTATAAAGTGGAATATCAGCATTACCAGTAATTCCATAGCTTACGCGTAATTTCAAATCAGAAATAAGATTCTGTTTTTTCATGAATCCTTCTTCCGATATACGCCATGCGGCAGCAACAGAGGGGAAGAATCCATATTTATTGTTCGTTCCAAAACGGCTTGAACCATCCACACGTCCTGTCAATGTGAGTAAATATTTACTATTGAAGTTGTAGTTTATTCTACCTGTATATGAATCAAGTCGCCAACTTTGTTTATTACTCGATACCGTTACTACTGCGGCTTGGCTGAGGTTATTATTGAAAACCAAATCGTTTGGAAACTGTGAACCAGTAATCGCATCAGACTGTTGCACTTGGCTTTGAGTAGAAAAAACACCTGTAAAAACTAAGTCATGCTCACCTAACTTTTTCTGATAATTAAGTAAACTTTCATGTAAATATGTATTAGAATAAACACTCCCTTTTCCTCCAATACCATTGACAATAGCAGCTGAACGGAGGTATTTATCTGCATATGCATCTCTTGAGTCATTGATTAAATCACCTCCAAACGAAGCCTTATAAGTTAAACCCTTCGCTATTGTCCAATCAGCGAAAATATTACCTAAAAATCGTCGAGTGGTATTACGGTTTGTTATCGAATATGCTAATGAAAGAGGATTAATAACATCTACAAAACGGCCATCGTAAATAGCAGTTCTGCCATCTGCTCCAAAAGCTGGTAGATAAGGGGCGGCTTGTAAAGCAGTTACAACAATACCAGCTCCACCATCATTGGCTGATGAAGTGGCAGCTCCATTATTAATAGCATAATTATAGGTGATACTTGTACCTATTTTGAAGTTGTTGTTTATTACATTATCAAGGTTAATTCTTAAAGCACTTCTATTAAAATTAGAAGTAATGATGATACCATCTTGATTAAAATGGCTCAACGAAATATTGTATTGTGTTTTTTCGTTTCCACCAGAAACGGATAGCTGATGGTTTTGGATTGCGGCTGGACGGAATACTAAACTTTGCCAGTCAGTGCCAACGCCCAATGATTTAGGGTCGGGGTTTATATTTGTTCCCAATAGTTCATTTTCATAAAGAGCATATTGTTCGGCATTCATCATATCCATCACTTTATTGATTTTTTGATTGCCATAATAGCCTTCATACGTAACTTTGGTTTTGCCTGCCTTTCCTCGTTTTGTAGTAATTAAAACTACACCATTTGCCCCTCTCGTACCATAAATAGCAGTTGCAGATGCATCTTTCAAAACCTCGATTGACTCAATGTCATTAGGATTTAGTGTCGATAAAACCGATAATCGATTGCCATTTTCAGTTCCAATTCCACTTCCGCCTCCAGCTATTGGGTTATCACTACCAGCAATTGGAAACCCATCAATTACATAGAGCGGCTCACTACTACCACTTATAGAATTATTACCTCGCACACGTACACTTATACTACCACCAGGTGCACCTGAATTTTGAGTTACCTGCACGCCCGATGCTCGTGCCTGCAAACCTTGAACAAAATTGGCAATAGGTGTTTGTTTGAGTTCAACAGCCTTTATTGATGATACTGAACCAGTTAAATCTGATTTTTTTGCTTCGCCGTAACCAATAACTACAACTTCATCTAATTCATTATTACTTTCTTCTAATACTACATTGATAAGAGTCTGATTACCAGCACGCACTTCCTTTGTATTAAATCCGATCATACTAAAAACCAATACAGATTCAGGACTATCAACTACAATTGAGAAATTGCCCTTGCTATCTGTAGATGTTCCTTTATTTGTACCTTTTACAGTAATATTCACTCCAGGTAAACCGTTCGAGTCTGTTGTAGAGCTTACTTTTCCCTTTACCTGAAATGCTACTTGAAAAGCATTGCCTTTTTGATTAAGAAATAGAAAGAATGCGAGAAAATAGCCAAACATGGCTATTTTTGTTTTAATAAGAGTGTTTGATAAAAGTAATTCCATATAACATTTATTTGTTTTTGAAAATCGTAAAAAAATATAGAAATAATACAATTTAAGTGTGACAATTACCATAATTTTAATAATTGTTAATTGCTACTTTTAATTGAATTTAGTGACTATAAATTAGAATCAAATAGCACCTAAGTGGCTTTTTTAACTGGATTTTGACAAATTCTATCACAAACGTTTGTGAAAACGTTTGTGATAGAAAAAAAATATTAAATAAATTATTGATTTAGTACTATTTATGAAGAGGTTTTATAATTTTGATAATTATTTCTCTTTAAACATCAAAAGTTTTAAAATTGCTATAAAACTTAGAATAATTATATTTTAATTATGATTAAATGCATTAAATGTGGTAAAGTAGAATCAATACTAAAGGCAGGGTTTTTACGAGGAAACCAGCGTTTTTTTTGTAAAGAATGTAAAATACATTTCATAGAAAAGAGGGAAATTGATTTGTCGAATAAGATTAAAAAGAAAAATCATCAAACTACTATTATCGACATTGCTCAGGCCTTAGGTTTATCAAATTCAACTGTTTCTCGTGCCTTGCACGACCATCCCGAGGTTAACCCAAATACCCGAAAGGCAGTTATGGATATGGCGGCAGAATTAGATTATCAACCTAATTTATTGGCTTATAATTTGGTAAAAAGTCAGAGTAAGGTAATTGGGACATTAGTACCCGAATTTTATCATACTTTTTTCCCTTCAGTGATTATTGGTATTCAAGAAGTACTTTCAAAAGCAGGATATAACCAGATTATTATGCAGTCAGATGAAAGCTATATGAATGAGGTTACCAATACCAAAATACTCTTAGCCAGTAGAATTGATGGATTATTGGTTTCTTTGACGAAGGAAACAAATAACTTTGAGCATTTTAAAGTCTTTGAAAAAAAACAGATTCCAATGGTTTTTTTCAATAGAGTATGTGATGAAATTAATGCTCCGAAAATAATTGTTGATGATTACTCTGGGGCTTTTCAGGCAGTAGAACATTTAATTTCGAATGGAAATAAAAGGATAGCCCATTTGGCAGGCCCACCAAATCTTTTATTGAGCCAGCAAAGACTCAGAGGCTATAAAGATGCGTTGAAAAAATATAATTTGCCAATAGAAAATGATTTGATAATTCATTCAGATTTAACTGAAGGGAAAGCAAGAATTTATGGAAATTATTTACTGGAATTGCCCAATCCACCTGATGCAATTTTTGCTGTGAACGACCCCTCAGCCATTGAAATTATATTATTGGCACGTTCAAAAGGAATTAAAATACCAGAACAATTGGCTATAGTTGGTTTTAGTGATGACCCTATTGCTGCATTTATTGAGCCCGGACTTACAACTATAGCTCAACCAACCCAAGAGATAGGTAAAGTTGCCGCTCAAACACTATTGAACTCCATTAATTCAGAATCAGTCATTTCAAAGTCCATTGTTAAAACTTTAGATGTAAAGTTAGTCGTAAGAGGGTCTTCTGGTAGTTAAATTAAGGTTTTTAGGTAATTATTAATAAATTTGTATTAGAAAAGCCATTTTAAAATTTAATTTTCAATCCAATTAATAAATTAATTTTTCAAGCAGACAAGCTCATTTTCACCTTTTTCTGATTTTAATAAAACCCTTATTTTGAAACGAACTATTATCTGAACTCATTTCTGCTTTCAAAATAGAACTTGTATTTTTATCGATTTGGCCAGTTCTGTTAATATAAAATATATTCTCGTTGGATTTCCGTTGTATAAACTCTTGAAGTGTATTTGGGTCATTATCAAATATTATTTGGGCTTTCTCCACCCACATTCCCGTGACACTTACAGCATTTGTAAAGCTAACTTCATACTGGCCGGGTGCGGTGATAAAACTACTCAAATCAACACGCATTTCTCCTTTACCATTTACAAAGTTTTTGGTATCCCATTCTTGTAATATTGTATATTCTTTGGCTTCCTTTACAGATGGAGGCATTTCAAAACCTTTTACATAAAATGCAGAAATTGACCTTATTAATGGAACACCCACACATTCTGTAATTTTAAACTTTATTTTAGAAACTTTTATATCCTCAAAAAAAATAATTTTATTAACACCTACTGAACTTCCCTCACCTATTTTTTGCCATTTATCTTTTGTTAAACCCCAAACTTCAAATTTTCGAATTCTATGCCCTTCTTCATACTTTTCTTTTAAAACGATGTGGTTGATTAGATTTGCTTGGGGAAATGTAAGTTCAACTTCTTTTGCCTTTTTGTTAGAAACTTCGGCTACTGGTTTTTGAAACCTTCTGTTGATTTCAGCACCGAATTCGGCATAACGCTTTACGTCACCTTCTGGGATTAAGCCCGTAGTGTCTGGACTCGAATTTAAAAGTAATGTACCTCCATTACCCACAGAGTTATAATAAATTTCCATGAGTTCATTTACAGACCTACGTTTGGCTTCATTTTTAGCAGACCAAAACCAATTATGATTATACAAGGTTACATCTGCTTCAAGTGGAGCCCAAGCATCTCCATTGGGGTCATCATCATATTGAGTTGCTACTCCCGATTTTAATACTTTACTGTTTACAGTATTCCAAACTGGATAATGCAATATTCCACTTTCAGTACCTGGCCAACGGATAGTGGCATCAGAACCTTGAAAAATGACTGCTTTGGCAGCATATTTTTGTAAAATATCACTCACAGGTACTTTACAAGAACCATCAAACCATACTTCAAGCATTTGTCCATAATTTGTGAGGACTTCAGTGAGTTGTTGTCTGAAAATTTTGTTGTATTCTTCTTGTTTACTTGGGTCTTTTGTGATTCCACCACTACCCAGCCCTGCACCCCATTTGATGTCACCGGGGTAAATATATATTCCAAGATTTAAACCCGCTTTTTTACAAGATTCAGCAATGTCTTTAATTAAATCACCTTTGCCGTTTTTCCAAGGGATGTTTCTTACACAATATTCGGTAGTATAGGTAGGCCACCAACAAAAACTTCCTGCGTGTTTCGCCACAAAAATTATCTCTTTTGCTCCCCAAGATTTTGCCACTCTACACCATTGATCTGTATCTAATTTAGTAGGGTTTATGCGAGAAATATCAAATTCGCCAGTTTCATCATATTCTTGTCCGAGCCAAGTAGCTACCCCGAAATGTACGAACATTATTCGGCCTTGTTCTTGCCATTTGTATTGCACCGCAGATGGCTTTGCAAGCGGCTGGGCATCAACTATTAAATGACACATTAAAAGAATAAATAAGCCTATTTTTTTCATTTTGGAATGCTTTTTTGATGATTTTAGAATTTATTATTTGCGTTTATGATTTGTATTCTTCCGTTTTTTGTAAAGTCTAATTCTATAAAGTCATTGCTTTTACTTATGACTTTTACACCAAGCCCGTTTTCTATCTTGTTCTTGAATGGTAACTTGAGTTTGACTTTCCCACCTTTCTCGGCCATAATTTCTATACTTGAGATTTCTCCATTTACTTTTTTTGCACTGACTATAAATGCTCCTTCTGCACGTAAATTTTTAAACGATAAATTCGTCCAATCATTGGGTATTGCAGGGAAAACCTCAATAAAACCAGCATAAGATTGAATCAACATTTCTTGAATCCCCGCCGCAAAAGCAAAATTTCCTTCTAAGGTAAATGGACGATAAGTAAAACTCGATTTGCCAGATTTGGTCTGGTCTCCATTGAGATGAAAAGAATTGGGAGAACAAAAGGCTGTCGCAAAATCATACAAAGCACGTTTAGCTCCTTCTCCATCTTTTGCTCTTGCCTTCAGATTGCCTTCCCAAGCATAAGAGTAGCCGCACCAATTACCAGGACCGACTTTATCTAATAATGCCAAAGAGTTTTTGATAATTTCTTGGTCTGAAACCCCATTTTCCCAACGAATTTCTCCCAGAGGATGTATTGACATGAGGTGTGAAAAATGGCGATGAGATTCATTATAAGGCAAATTCTTGGCAAATTTCAGTTCTTTTTTTTCAGATAAATGATAGTTTGAAAACTGATTTAATATGCTTTGATAATGATCAGCTTCCTTTGTTAAATTTAATTCCAGTGCCAATTCAGTTGCTTTTAAAAACAGAAATCTCATGAGAGCTAAATCATAGTTTGTGTTTTCGGTAAACCAAGCTTTCTGGCTGTTATCATTAATTTCTGGACTCGAACTTATCGGCAATTGCCTATTTCCATTTTTATCTATGTAGCTTATTCTTTCTAAAAATAAGGCTACGTCTTTGAAGAAAGGATAAGCCTTTTTTTGCAAAAACTCCCTATCCATACTATATCTCCATTGTAAATAATAATGTTGTGCCAACCACGCAGAAACCGTAGGCGAAAGAGAATATTGTATCCAACCCCCCATTTCTATTCCATTCAAATCAGTTACACCAGGAATAGCTAAACCATCGCTTTCAAAATACCATTGGGTATATTTTTTGTAGGTTTTTTTGTTTTTATCTAAATGATTAAGATACCCCATTGCCTCTTCCAAATGGTTGGCGGCGTAAGATGGCCAATAACTCAACTGTGTATTAAGGTCGTGATGAAAATCCCCTTTCCAAGGCGGAAGGCGTCCATTATCTGCGGTCCAAATGGCTTGTAGTGAAATGGGTGGCGTATTTGCTCGAGCAGTACTGCCAAATTTGTATTGCTCTAAATAGTATTGTTTTTCAAGGATTGGGTCAGGTATAGAAATACTTGATTTTAACCAAAAGTTCTTCCACCAGTTTTTATGTTTTTTTATTGCTATATCATAATTTTCGGCTCCTGAAATTAATTTTGAAGCAGAAATTTGTGGGTTATTTGGATAGTGTGCCGAAATTGACCAAACGCCTTCATACATAGATTTGCCTGTTTTTTGCCATTTAACCGCCACTTCATAGTAGAATCCTCCCCAACCTTTTTGAATATATTTGTACGAATTTCCTTTTTTTACAACATTCCCTTGTGTATAGCCAAGTCTTGCCAAGTCGTCACCTACGGTTGAACCACCAACGTTATTATTCGAGCTTCCCTCATATTTTGGAGAAAAAAGCTCAGGATTTAGCTTTTTGATATTTTCAAACTTAAAATATCCTAATGGTTTTACGGCATCAACAAAGGAGCTCATTTTTACTCCATTTTTCCAAGTGATGGTGGCCTCTGCCGTTTCAATATTCAAAGTTGCTGCTTGTACATCTCCCCATTCTGCGACGTTAAATTCTATCGCTGCTCCCGGAAGCTTACTCGGAGCGGGCTCTCTTTCGTACGGAATATCTCCAATTTTTTGAATCTCTTGGTATTGATTGGCCAGTAACTTTTCTTTTACCAATTTATAATTAAATCCAGGTGTGTGTAGTTCAGCCATTGGCCTCAAATCCCAAAGTTCAGCTTGGTCTAATGATAAACGTAGTTTTGATTCTTTTTGCCAAATAAGTTCCCCTATTAAACCGTTTCCGAGTGGAAGACCTTCGTCCCATTTTTGAGGAATTTGAGAAAAGTTTAGAGCTTCTCTAAATTTTTGAACTTGACTTTTTGCCGTTGTAACAATAAAAAGAAAAACAAAAAATGTAATATTTTTCATCTGCATAATTTCAGAAGAATATTGTTTACGTGTTGAAAAAACAATTTAAATACTAAGGAATTAACCCAAAATTAATAAGATTTAGATGGCCTAAAAATTAACCTATTTGTATATCAACCATGCTGAAGCTGTACAATCTTTATCAGCAGAAAACCGTATCCAACGTGCCTGAAAACCAGCTGGAAAATTGAAATCAAATATTTCATTGGGTTTGACTATGACCTCCTTATATTTCATCCACGGGCCATGGCCTATGGGTTCGACTTCAATCGTAAATGTTACGGATTGTTTGGAATGATGCGAAATTTTAAGATTTTTTTTATCATAAAAACCAATTAAATAAGGGTCTGATGGTGTTCCAGTTTTTACCTGACTATCTTTCCATGGGCCGCCTACACCAACGGCTTTTCCTAATTTCCAAAGGTCATCAATTGTCCCTGCCCAAATTTTGGCTTTGCCATCATCGGAAGTGATGATGTGTTCATTCTTGGGGCTTTGATTATCAAGCCCTGTCATGACCAATAAACCACGATAAGAAGCATAGTCATGAATACTAAGAGAATGTGAAGCAACTGGCCTGATTTTAGCAAATCCATCGGCATTTTCGGCTGGTAATTCATAAAATGTACCGTGAGCATTCAGTAAATCTCGCTCGGTGGCTACTTCTCGGCAAATTCGCAAAGCTGCTTGTTGAGTCTTAGCCGTAAATGCCTGATTCCCTTTTGGAAGTCTCCATCTTCTTCCATTATCATCTACAACAAGTACAGAGGCATCATCAACCGTAATAACTTCACGTGGGATTGCAAATTTTTCTCGAATAAACTCAGTCGTCTTTGGGTCTTCTTTTTTTATCAAGTGCATAGCACTATCTAATTCGTAATAGCCATTTTCGATAAAATTACCATTGCTAAATTGACCTGCCAATACACCCAACTTCCTCCGATTATTGCCCAAACCATAAAGCAGTCCACCCGAATAAGTCGTAGAATTACTAATTCGAGTTAAGCCTTGAAATTGGGCATCTTGATTCGGCTGAAATCGTGAAACATCGCTATAATTAAAATTAACCGTTGCTTTGGTTGCTTGATTGCTTTTTACACGTATCCACTCTCCTTTATCGCTTGTTGCGAACGTAATTCCAATGGATTGACCTGCACCCACTTCTACTGACCTTAAAGCTTTCCAATTTCCTTTGCCATCTATATCGGTTTCAAAGCTGAATGTAACTTTCTGACTTCCTTCATTTTTTAACCATGCCATACGTTGTTGCCAACCTGCAAATAGAAATGGTTCGGAAACGGTATTTGCTTCAATTTTTTCAGAAAGCCAAACAGCTCCTTGTGCGGTATTTGGTCCTAAATTATCTGGTGTAGTAAGTGAGGTAAACCAAAGGTTTGAGTTGGACTGTCCTGGGCCTTCGATGTTTCCTTTGGTTTTGCGTTTGTTCAAGAACTCTTTCTGTGCTGAATCATCACAACCGAAAACCAAACCATTATTCCATCGGGTGAAGTCACCAATGACTTTGAGATACGCTGAACGAGGACGAATACCAGCCGTGTTTTTTGAAGTAAATGTTTGTGGAAAACGCCAAAAAAGTCCGTGCATGGTCATTAAATAGTCAGGTTTTTCTGGAGTTCCGACATCACGAATTCGAGGCCATTCAGTATTCCAACCATGAGCTCCATCGTAGCTATGGCTGGCTTTAGGTAGGCGAAAAAACGACCATTTTCCATCGTCTCTGACACCCAACAAAACTGATTTATGGTCCCAGCCTGTTGCCCAAATGGGGTCAGTTACAGGATTTGAATTACCATAAATTCCACCAGGCCCTGTTACTTCTACAAATTGATTTCGACGCACCACTTTCCAGTCTTTGCCATTCCATTCTGCCAAAACACCTGATTCTATATCAAACTGTTTGAGTGCCAGAGAACCTGATTCTCCATTATTAGAATATACCATTACCCCTTGCCCCGAATACACTCCTTTGCCATGGGCACCTGGCAGAAGTGTTCCATTGAAGTTGTTCTGAGTATCATCTTTCTTTTTTTCTTTTACATTTCCATCTTGGTAAAGCATTTCGGTTTTGAGATTTTTAACATCTAATCTATAAAAACCTTCCTCCATGGTGGCAATTAAAAGTTTGTTTTGAGGGTCAGATAAATCACGTGCCAAACCTGTATAACGGCCAGGTGCTTGGTTGTATGGAATAGTGCGAACAGTACGGTTGGCATCAATGGCATAAGGCCCGATAAACAACTGATTACTCTCTTTATGAATCATTCGATTGGCAGGTGTGCCTCCAATACTTTCGGGTCTTACTATTTTAGTCAAATCTGGAGTGATTTCATACAATTTATCCGAAGAACCGAATGGCAAATGTGGGCCGTAGGTTATTACCCACAATCGGTCAGCCCAAGGCACTACTGCACCCGTGCCGCATTCGCCTTCGTTGTTATAATAAGCCAAATGAGGATAAATGCCGCTAAATTGAGGATATTTGAGCTTATTTTGGGCTTTTAAACCAAAAAATGCAAATAGTAAAGTAATTGTAAGACCAACGTTTATATATTTCATATTAGATATCTTTTTTTAATTTTAGAGGATTAAGAGTTTATTCATTCTCAGTATTTTTGAACTATCGAGCCGTTTTTTTCTCTTCATTTTTGTCAATAGTTGCCCCGTTTTGCCGTAATTTTAGATAGTCTTTTACGTTGAGTGCAGGATAGCCTTCTTTGCGTATTCGCTCACCCAATTGTTTAAAATTTTTAGCCACATCATCAGGAATAGAACCATCAGGTTTTGGTCCGAAATTAAGCAATAAATTAGCGTTATTATTTGCTGCTCCGACCAACATCTGCCACAGAGCATCTACATTTTGACAACTGTTTTTAGGGCTCCATTCCCATGAGCCTTGACTTGTAACTGCGATTTCTGCTTTTTTCTTGAAATTTTTCTTCCATGCCATATCTGATAGTTTACGAATATGGATTTGTTCGGGCGTATTGCCACTATAGTGCATACTGATTGACCGTAGCTCTCTTTCTCCTACTAATACATCTTCTTTGCCAGACGCACCTGTTTTGAAAAGGATTAAAGCATGGGGTTGATAGCGATGGATGAGGTCATAAAATTCTTGAATTTTAAACAACTCGTCGTTTGCCAGTACGCCACCCAATGTATCAAACCAAAAACCTGCTACAGAGCCATATCGTGTACACAATTCAACTAATTGTTGCTTACAAAAAGCCCTATATTTTTCAAAATCTTCAGGTGTTGAATACTTGAAATAATCAGGATTTTGAGGATAGGCAGGGCGGGCAGAAAAGTATTTTTCTTTGGGTAAAAAATAAGGATGTACCCAATCAATACCAATAGAATAATAAATAAATAGCGGCATATTGCGTTCTTGACAAACTTTTGCCAATTCGGCCACAAAGTCTCGGTGCATGGGGTATTTCATACTATTCCAATCGCTGGCTTTTGTATCCCATAGAGAAAAACCATCATGGTGTTTGGCAACAAAAGTGATGTATCGCATACCGCTTTCTTCGGCAAGTTTGACAATTTCATTGGCGTTAAACCCCGAAGCATCAACCGATAAAGCCGTTTTTTGATAGTCTTCAAAAGGAATTTTCTGATTGAACATTGCCCATGCGGCGTGATATTTCCCCCAAACACCCCAATGGATAAACATTCCCAAACGTGCCTCATTATACCAAGCAAGTGTGGCTTTTTTGGGTGATTTAGCGTATAATCTACTTTTATCTTTCAAAAAATAGGGAATTGTATCGTGCTGCTGCGTGTAGGCACTAATGCTATACGTAAATAAGAGTAGTAAAGTAATATGTTGTATGAAACGATATACTTGTGAGTACATATTTTTTTTTAAAGGTTAAAATCAGAAAGAATAGGTTTGGTTATGGTTTTGTCAAAAATACGAAATGAGGATTCAGTATTTTTGAGAAGTTTCGAGTACAATTAGATAAATTTCCCAAAAAAATAGCACACTGATGACACAGATTTAACTGATACTTACGGATAAAATATCAAAAATTAGAATTCCATTCGGGGTGTAAATCTATCGCATCTGTGCAATCTGTGTACTATTTTTCTACAAATCATTCTTCGAAAATCTATTCTTTATTAATACCCTTCATTCTGCTTCATATTCGGGTTGATTTGAATTTCGGATGTCGGAATAGGCCATAGATATTGCCTTTCTTGCCATTCGCATGGCACTATCAATTTAATTAAACCTGCATCAAACATCGGTTTGAAATTGGCTAAACCATCTTCGTCAATAACAGGCGTGCTTGGGAAAAACCAAAGATTTTTATCTACAAGTTTCGCTTTTAAATCGGTCGGGTCTAACATACCATAAATCGGTCTGCTAAACACTTTACCAGCTAATTTCCAGCGGACAATATCCATGTAGCGTAAGTTTTCAAAGGCAAACTCCATGCGGCGTTCAATACGTACTATTTTTCGTAAATCTGTCTGTGTGGTTGCTGTTACTGCTGGATATGATGCAGTAGCCGTTGGAGCAACGCCATAGGCTCTTGCTCTTACAGCATTGATTGCATCACGCACACTTTGGTCAATTTCGTTGAGTTCAATCTTGGCTTCAGCATACATCAGTAGCACATCGGCATATCTGATGATTATTTGGTCGGGTTCTACTCTATTACCATTTTGTAAATAGGTATCGTCAATTCCTTTCTTCCAAACCAAGCCATTGAAAGAGGCAAATTGAGCATTGGCACGGTTATCATTATTGGTTACTTGCGTATTGGTAGCCACTCTCAAAACTCTCAAAGCCGTAGGATTAGGGTCATAAGTAAATCCTAAATGAGTTGTACCAAATTCAACAATAGAGGCTGTGCATCGAGGGTCTCGATTTTTGAATGGATTGCGTGGGTCATAAAGTGGTGATTTGTCTATTGGCAGGCCATCAGTGCATAAATAAGCACAGAATAAATCCCAAGTCGGGCAAATAGCCCCGAAGCCACCCGAATTTCTTGTAATCCTATTCAAGACTTCTGATGATGCAATGAAAACATTAAAGGCAACCGAGCGAGGCAGACCGAAAACAATTTCTCGGGAGTCTTTTGTATTTTGCAAAAATAAATTGGCGTAGCTCGGATGAAGCGAATAGGTTGCAAGGTCAATACAGGCTTTGGCAGCTTCGGCTGCAATTTTAAAATCTCCAACGTACAAAGCTGTGCGGGCTTTCATTGCCAAAGCAGCCCCTTTCGTTATTCGTTTAACAGCCGAAGCCGCATAAGATTTAGGTAACGCAGCAGCGGCAGCATCCAAATCAGCGTATATCTTTGAAATGACTGTTTTTTTATCTGTCCGACCAATGTTGTATGCTTTATCTAATTCAATAACGTCTTCTGAATAAACCACATCGCCAAAGTGTGTAACCAAACGGGCATACTGAGAGGCTCGATGAAAACGGATTTCTGCTAAGTAAATAGCTAAGTTTGCGGCAGGAACATTGGCTTTAGTTTCGGGACTATTTAGAGCAACAAAAGCTCGATTGGCTCTGGCAATTGCTTTATAGGAATTACGCCAAAGTGTTGCAGCTGTACCCCACTGACTGTTCACAGTCCCTGCTTTGATTGGCGAAAGTGCAGTTCTGGTAAAAGCATCGTCTGAGAGGACCTCGCTACCAGTCTCAGCATCTGGTATCCAAAAATCACCTCTGTAAAGGTCATTCAAAGCCAATTGAATTTCGGCTTCATTAGAGTACCATTTTTCAGCCGATGGTTGAGCAAGTGGGTATAAATCCAGTGTATTTTGACAAGCCGATAAGCACAAAATAGCGATAAAGGCAATATATTTTATTCGTTTCATTTTCTGAAATAAGTTTTTTGATTAAAAATTGACAGTAACACCACCTATAAGCGTAGAGACAATTCCTAAGCCTTCTGGGTCCCAGCCTTTCGGATATTTGCTAAATACCATTAAATCGCTGCCACTGGCATAAATACGAATGTTTTTGATTAGGGCTTTACTGGTCATTTTTTCGGGAAGCGTATAGCCAACAGTCACGTTTTTTACTCTAAGATAAGCCCCATTGAATAACCAAAAATCTGATAAAGCTCTGTTTACGCCTTTGTTTGTTTCGGTATAACGTGGGTAAATAGCAGCTGCATTCTGTTCGGGCGTATTGTAATTGCTCCATGTTTTTCCATCTAACATGTTTGGAAAACGCCCCCAGTTGCCAGAGTTATAGTCTGTAAAACCCAACAATGAAGAGTTTTGCTTACCTATTCCTTGAATCGACGTTGCAAAATCGAATCCTTTGTAAGCCAATCTGACATTACCACCAAACGCCCATTGTGGTTGAGAACTTCCGAGAAGCACTCGGTCATATTCGGGCGAAATTTTACCATCAGGAATACCGTCAGGACCGCTCACATCTCTGTATTTCATGTCACCCACCTTTACATTATTATTTAATTTGGGGCTACTGTTCACATCGTCAATACTTCGATAAATACCCTCCGAAATATACCCGTACCACTCATTGAACTCACTACCCTTTCTTTTAATTTGGTCACCCAAAAACTCCGTACCTCCCAAATCTCCCATGACAGATTTGTATTGAGAAAGGTTAAACGAAACCGAATATTTAAAATCATTGATTTTATCTGTCCAACCGAGGTCTAAATCAATACCTTTTGTGAACATTTTACCCGTATTTTGATTAGGATTTTCAAAACCAACGAATATCGGAATCTGTAATGCCAATAACATATCCTTGGTTTGTTTGTAGTACACATCGCCCGTGAAACGTAAGCGATTATTCAAGAAATTTGCATCAATACCAACATCGCTCGACTCCGTTTTTTCCCACGAAATATTCTTGATAGCGTATTGTACTTGTGCTGCGGTTTGCTGTGAAACAGCGGTACCATTTTGATAGAACAAGGCATTCCCAAAATTGATAATGCCCAAATATGGATAGTTTCCAATGCGTTCATTGCCCAATGCTCCCCACGATGCCCGCAATTTTAGGAAAGAAATAACATTTTGCTTTTTCATAAAATTCTCTTCACTCATTACCCATCCCGCAGAAATAGAGGGAAACATACCCCAACGATAATCGGCATTGAAGCGAGAAGAACCATCTCGTCTGATATTGGCTTGTACTAAGTATTTACCTTTGAAACTATATGTCAATCGACCAAAATAAGAGCGGTAAGCAGTTTCGCTGGCAGAACCCGAGTTATCTCGAAAAGTAATAGGCCCTTGGTCAAGATAAGGATAACCTGCAAATAAAAATTGGTCACGAGAAGCCGTTAAACCCTCTGATTTATTGTAAAAATTTTCGTAACCTGCTAACGCTGTAACATCGTGGTCGCCAAAAGTTTTTGCATAATTTACCAATAATTGTGTTGTTAATGCCAAGACGTTATTACGGCTTTCAAACAAGCGGTTTGTAGCATTTGAGCCATTCTCTGAAAGGGTTACAATAAATTGTGTGGGGTCGGTTGCTGAAAAAGCATCCACTTTATTATTAAAAAACTTCTGGCTGTTGAAATCGAAAATAGGAGCAAGAATACCTGAAACTTTTAAGCCTTCAAATGGTTTAACATCTAACCCTACTCTTCCACTAATTTGATTATACCAGTTTTGGTTTGTACCACCATATTTCAAACGAGCCCATACATTTGCCCCAGCTTTACCATCTGCCACACGGCCATCTGTCCACATAGCAGGATATACGGGCGAAGCAATACGAACTTCCCCCAAAGGGTCGCTATGAGTTGGGTCAGTAGTAGCCGTTCTTCTAAAATTAAAATCGAATGTACCACCGATGTATTTATTGATATTAAAATCGTTGTTGAGGCGTGCAAAAATCCTTTTGTAGTCTTTGTTATCATAAAAGCCACCTACGGTTTCATAACGCATCGAAGCATTTGTTCTGACAAACTTTGACCCCGCCATAATGCTCAAACTGTGCGTTTCACGAGGGGCAGATGTGTTGAGTGTCAAAGCAGCCCAGTCAGTATCGGGGTACTTGTTGGGGTCTGCTACCTTGTTGATTTCGTAATTGTCAATTAAATCTTTGGTAAATGTTGGATACTGGTTTGCACCATTCCCCGCATCGTTCCAACGCAGTTCATTTGCCAATTGCATATACCTCACTACACCCATTTTTTCGGGCAATTTTGTGGGTCTATCTACGCCCCTTTCAACATTGTATTGTATCGAAACTTGGTCAGGTTTAGCTCTTTTTGTGGTTATTAATATAACACCTGCGGCAGCCCGTGAGCCATAAATAGAGGCCGAAGCGGCATCTTTCAGCACGGTAATATTATCAATGTCTGCTGAATTAACAAGATTCACATCAGCCACAGGCACACCATCAACGATAACCAAAGGGTCAGAATTGCCAATCGTCGTAACGCCTCTGATACGAATAGTTGCACCGCCCATTGCTCCATTGCTGCCACTTCTTGTAACACTTACACCCGACATTGTGCCTTGCAACGACTGTGCTACCTGGGTTTCTCTTCGTTCTTTGAACAATTCGCTTCCAATAGATGATACAGCTCCTGTAAGGTCTTTTTTCTTCTGTATACCATAACCCACAACTACTACTTCATCAAGTGCTTTATCATCTATCTTAAGTACAATATTAATTTTTGTCTGATTTCCTACTGTAATTTCTTGAGCTTTAAATCCAACAAAACTAAAGACCAAAACGGCTTTGCTGTCAGTTACCGCTATCGAAAATTCACCATCGACATTTGTTGTACTTCCACGACTCGTTCCTTTAACTATTACACTTACACCTGGTAATTTTTCACCTTTTTCATCACTTACAGTACCTTTAATAGGAATATCGGTAGTAACATTATTATCAATATCGGGCAAAGCCATGCTTCTTTGATTAGAACTATTTTCTTTTAAATCTGCCCCCATAGACTTGGTACGAATCAAAATAATTTGCCTTTCGCCCACTGTTTCAAAGGTAATGTTTCTTGGCGTCAGCACTTTTCTTAGAACATCTTCTACCTTTTCGTTTTTTATTTCCAAGGTTAGTGGTTCATCATTCGCAATCAAATCTTTTTTGTATGAAAACAAAACGTTTGTTTGCTTTTCTATTGATTTCAACAAGGTTTTTATACTCCCTTTTTGGAGAGATATACTCACCTTTTTTTGCAGGAAATCTTGTGCTTTTACGGGTAATGCAAAAGCATTTGCCGCAAAAACTCCTGCTATAATCAATTGTATGAGGTTGATTTTCATAAACAATAGAAAATTTTGCTTAGTACTATATTTTATCATATTTTTAAAGGTTTTTTGAAAGAAAAATGAAAATTCACGCCTAACTCTCATCAGTATAGGCAGGATGTATCGGGGGATAAATGTTGACGCATTTTCCCTCGATTTTTTTTGTTCAGGTAGTTATTAACTTCATAAATTATAGGGGGGGTAAGGTTGAAAATTATATACTTAAACTGAGTTTTTTCAGATTAATCGCAGCCCATTGACTGAATTACTATTTGGGCATCAACTATTTTGTAGCTTGCACCAATTGTTTTGCACATAATATCAAGTTTGTTGTATAATGACTCGTCGGCAAGTGTGGTTGTGATGATACAATTCGAGAGTTGGTCGGCATCATAAATGATATGTACTCCATAAGCTTGCTCAATGGCTTTCAACACTTCCGAAACAGGCCTATCTTCAAAACTTTGTTCAGGCAATTGGTCTAATTCTTTTATTAGTAGAGGACTTTCAACCAACGATTTGGAAAGCGATTCGGTAATTCGAGAGAATACAATTTTTTGATTAGGTGTAATGATTAGAGCTTTCTCTTCGGGGTCTGCAAGAGCGATTTTATTTTGGTGAAAAACAGATACTCTTCCTGTTCTTACACTTACGATTACTTCTGGAGCATCATCAAATGCCTGAATTGTGAAACTTGTTCCTAAAACCTTTGTAATGACTTCGTTGGAATAGACAAAAAACGGTTTCTTGGGATTTTTAGTGATTTCAAAAAAAGCTTCACCACTTAAAAAGACTTGCCTTTTATTGGCTTCAAAGTGTTTGGGATAACTTAATTTGGCGTTCTTTGCCAATGTGACTACACTTCCATCTTCTAGTTTTATAGGCAGTGGGGTATTTGATTTATTTACTTTTTCAATTAATTTGATTTGCTTTTCGGCCGTAGCTACCAATTCAGAGTAACTTATTTTTTTAGGATTAATGTTTGATAAAAACCCTTTTAAGCCAAAACCAATCACAAGACAGGCAGCTGCTACCCAACTAATTTTTGCCCATTTTGTAGCATATAATTTTGAGAATAAACTCGGTTTTGATGATTCAGAATCATTATTAATATTTTCGCTGATTGCCGTCCATATTTTTGATTGACTAATATTAGGTTGGCGTAGTTGTTCGGCCTCAGCTACTTTTTTAATAAAGTCGGAGGCTTTATTAATAATCGCTTGCTTTTCAGGATTGTCCAATATGAATGCTTGAAAAAAAGCATCATTTTCTCCATACTTTACCCAACGGATAAAAGCATCGTCTTTAATAAAATCTTGTATCTGAAAAAACTTATATTCCATCTTTGAAAAAAGCTATTTTAATGGCTTTCAGCAATACAGATACATGGTCTTTATCAAATTACTCACTAAGTATAAAATATTTTAAAAAAAATATTTGGATTGTCCAACTTTTAAGAATGTTACGGAGCGTAGCGTAAGAACGGAATAGTAAATTACTAACCGATTGTTTGTTTACATCCATGAGTTTGGCTATCTCATCTAATGTAAAATCATGGTAATATTTTAGATTAATTACCTCTTGTTGACGTAGTGGAAGGTGGGAGATTGCCTTTTGCAGATTATCTAATTCGGTATCGGATTGTTCTGAATCAATCTTTTTTTGTTCCTCAGAGATACTTATCAAGAAGTCTAAATAAGAATCAATATCTTCTGATTTATCAAAAATATCTCTTTCAAGTTGGCGGACGATTCTATTTTTTAGTGAACGGAAGAGGTAAAATTTAACCTCAGAAACCTCCGAAAGATGGGTCCTATTATTCCAAAGGCTTATAAAAAGCTCTTGAATAGCATCTTCGATAAGGTTTTCGTTTTGAGTAATCCGAAAGCCGTAGCTAATTAATACTTGGAAATATTGTTTGTATAAATTTTCAAAAGCTCTTTTATTACCCGAAATCATATCTTTCCAAAGTGCTTGCTCTTGCTCTTTGGTCAATTTTTTTACAGATTTAATATATTCTCTGTTAATAGGCAATGCCTTTAGTTTTAAATTTGGTATTTTTTGATGCTAAAGTAGTACAATTTCAACAAAGCATTTGTTGAAATATTATTAAATACTGGTGAAATATTATCAAATTTGTGCAAACACTACCAAATTGTATTCAATATGCAGGCAATACTTCGCAAAATTGATTCAAATGATGCCAATTCGTTTGTTGCTCGAACGGATAGATTCTCGCATTTTTATAACAAATGGCATTTTCATCCTGAGTTAGAATTAACCTATATCATTCA